>CAZCPP010000160.1:0-8930 GCA_964500655.1 uncultured Anaerolineaceae bacterium
TTATGCCTTATCTCGTGAGCATCACCCTTTTTCACAGTTCTGTCAGTGAATCAGAGATTGGTATTAGTTCATCAATATTTATGGCTTGAAGTCTTCTATTCAAAGTATCTTTATAAAATAATTCGTCAAGGTTTTGACGCAATAAGTTTTCATTTGTGAGTGGGAGATAGAAATCGTATATTCTAACTCTGTCATGTTTTTTATAGGCATAGGTCGAAAAAATTTGGTTTTTTTGCCTGAATAAATCATAAAAATCATCTTTATTAACATTTAGAATATTACGATTTATTTTATATGTTCTATCAATTATTGGTACTCCACGGGAATATGTATCAATTAAAAACTCTCTTATTCGTTTAGAGATGTTTGTTTCTAAATTGTTAATTGACCAAGCCGTGTAATCAAGTAATTCTTGGAAAGTTATTTCACTACCTGCTTTTATTTGTAAATAATCAAAACATTTTTCTATTTTGCGAAAACTCTGACTCATCCCAGCCTCCTCTGTTTTCCTGATTGCTATGCTAACAACTTTAATTCCTCATCTATTTTACCGCCTCAATAATCTCCGCGATCATATCATAACGATGAAACTGCGGCATCATGTACACCCCGGCTGCCCAGTCTTTGAGATCTTCGATCAGCTCGACCGCCAGTTCTATGCCTACCTGCGCACCTTCCTCTCCCGCATTTTCAATGCGCTGAATGGCTTCATCCGGGATGAAAACGCCCGGCACTTCGTTGTGCAGGAAGGTGGCATGCCGTTTGCTGACAATGGGGAGGATACCGGTCAGGATCGGTTTGTTCAGTGGACCGTGTGTAGCTTCATAACCTTCGAGCAGCTTCGGCCCGTCATCGGGGCGGTAAATGGGCTGGGTCAGGAAGAAGTCCGCGCCGTTGGTGACTTTACGATGGAGGTTCTTGATTTCGCGCTCTGGGTCACGAGGATACAGGTTGAGCGCCGCACCAACGAAATAATTGGTCGGCTGGCCGATGCTGGTACCGGAATGGTCCACCCCAGCGTTAAAACCTTGCTTTATCAATTTGATCAGGCCGGAGGGCACCAAATCGTAATTGTCCATGGCTTCGGGGTAATCACCGATCGAGGTCGGGTCACCCATCACCACAAAAATATTGCGGACGCCAAGCGCGTGCGCGGCCAGCAGGTCGCCCTGCACGCGTAGCAGGTTGCGTCCGCGCGTCGGAAAGTGCAGCGTTGTATCCACACCCACCTGACGTTTGACCACGTCACACACCGCCCAGGCTGACATACGCATGCGCGCCATCGGGCTGTCGGCCACGTTGATTACATCCGCACCTGAGTCGGCCAGTAGTGAAGCGCCAGCCAAAAGTTTGTGGGTGGACAAACCGCGCGGTGGGCTCATTTCCACAGCAACTGAAAACTGTTTTTTAGTCAATCTTTGTGCAAATTTGGAAGGTGATTCCGCGACGATCTCACCCTCGTCAGTGCCTACGGGAGAAAGTACATCGATTTCCGGTGGTTGGCAACCTTCGGGGTATTTATCCAATGCCGCCCGCATAGACGTGATGTGGGCAGGCGTGGTCCCGCAACAACCACCGATGATACTGGCGCCCGCCTGACAGAACGAAAGCGCATAATCGCCGAAATAATCTGCATCGGCGGGATACATAATGCGCCCACCCACCTGTTCCGGCCAACCGGCGTTGGGTTTGACCCAGAAATGCGCTTCGGGTGCGGCTTCGCGCATACTGTGAAGAATACGTAGCAATTGCGAGGGGCCGCCAGAGCAGTTGACGCCGATCACGTCCGCACCTTCCTCTGAGAGCATATTTGCTACTTTCACTGGATTATCGCCCAGCAGGGTTCGGTCATCGCGCGTGAAGGTGACCGAGGAAACCACGGGTAGGGTTATTTTGAGCTTTTCAGCAACTTCCCGTGCCGCACGCACGGCTTCACGGATCTCGTACAGGTCGCTGACGGTTTCGATCACGATCAAGTCAGCGCCCGCTTCGGCCAGCGAGGTAATCTGCTCGGCGAAAGCCCCCCGCGCTTCCTCGAGTGAAACGCGTCCATAAGGTTCGATCCGCACGCCCAGCGGCCCAACATCACCAGCTACGAAGACATCCTTGAACGAAGCTGCCACCACGCGGCGAGCCATTTCTACACCTGCCTTGTTGATCTCGGCTAATTTGTCTTCCAGCCCGTGGAGTGCCAGCTTATAGCGATTAGCGCCGAAGGTGTTGGTCAGGATCATTTGCGCGCCTGCTTCGATGTATTCGCGGTGTACGTCGGCTACTACAGATGGGTCCTTGAGATTCAGCTCGTCAAAGCACTGGTTAAAAGCTACACCGCGCCCATGCAGCACGGTTCCCATCGCGCCGTCGGCGAGCAGTACATTTTGATCTATAAAGTCAATAAATTTTGTGTCACTCATAATTATTCTAAATTACGGCTGCTTGATGACCGCTAAAAGCGCGCCGTTCCTTTCAATTCGATAAACGATTTCCGCATTATGGTACGAATTCAAATCCAGGTCATAGCGGATGGTAGAAACCACATAGTCGTAATATTCTGCACGCTCGGCTTCGTAGGACGAATACAAATTCAAATCTTCGCGCAAGTACATGTCCAGCAAATGCGCCGGGCCATCCACCCACACGTTAGCATCCTGCGGAGCGCCCTCGTTCAACCAGTCCGCGGCCTCCCGATACGCTGTACCCCAGTAATCCAACTCAAAACGTCGTTCTGCACCCGCCTCGCCGCCGATGAAGGTGTTGTAATAAACATACTCATACGGATGCAGCCGCAGAATGCCGATCAGGCCGGGCAGGATGACCAGTGCGATCAGCATGATTTGCCAAATCCGCTGTTTGACCTTTTCAAAGACCACGCCTGCCATCAAAAAGACCGGTGGCAGGATGAAAAACACCTGACGAAAATTATCGTACAGCGGCGTGCGGGTGACGATGAATCCTATCAGTGGCAGGAAAAACCAGACGGCGGTCAAGACCAGCAATTCAACGTATTCCCGCTTCTTCACAAAGACGATAATTATCACCGTCAAACCGGTGATGAACAGTACCCAGACCGGTTCCGTCAACTGCAAGACCAGCAGGACAGGTAAATACGTTCGCGGGATGTCGGTGGAGACGTATTGCAAACCATCAAAGAGCACCTGTCCCGGCCAGGGGTACTGTGACATGACCTGCAAACTTTCGATCAGATGTCCGATCGGGTTCGGCCACAGATATGGCCAGGTGGCGTACATCGCAGCCAGAGCAATGGCAGTATAGATGATGAGGGTGGAAAGCGCCCGCTTGCCATTTTTGCGAATTGCGTACAATGCAACCAGCAATCCTGCCAGCGGGCCGAGAATTCGGATTGAGGTAGCAATCCCGATCAAGATAGCGGGAAAAAGAACTGCAAGTAGCGAATGGAAGGTAGTTGTAGCGAGTTTGCGATAGATAATTGAGAGAGATAAGGTAAAAAATAGAAAGAAGACGGCGCGTGCTTGAATAAACAGCGCGAAATAACGCTGTATGTAAACATCCGGATCGACTTTGTGGATGTCAGACGCGATACGAGAGATAATATTGATCTCACCCACAGCCGCCGCGTGGACCGCGCCCTCCAGCCAGGAATGGATCAGGTCCACGCCTAGCAAGAGTACCGAAATGGAAACCAGCCACAGGGTGGTCAGAACGAGGATGATCCGTTTGTTCCGGGGGGCGAGTCCGTTTAACGAGAGTGGTTGAAGCTTGTCAAAAAGTCTCAATCCAAATAGCAGTGAAAGAAGAAAGAAGGAAAGGAAGGGGATGTCTTTTGGGCTGATGAAAGCATGACCCCAAAAGAGTGGCTGGGTGATAAAGAGCAGGGTTGCGCCGAGGGCGGTGATACTACTCAGCCAACGTTTTGCAAGGCTGTAAAAGGCCCATACGCTGGCCAGGAAGACGAAGAATGATAACAGATGGCGCAGATCGGATATGGTCCAGGGGATGATGGGTTGAAGAACGCGTGCACCGATCGTAACCAGCATGACGTAGGGTGGGCCGTAGTTGTCGTAAGTGTTGCCAAACTCCGGAACCTGTCCAGTAGTAATCCAGGTTCTATAAGCCTGGAGGGATAGATCGGCGTATTTGTAAAATTTGAGTTCATCCCACGATTCGCCGTAGTGGCGCGTGACGAGAATGCCGAGTGCGGCAACGGCAAGAAAAACAATCACGAAAATCCCAGATTTCGAACGACTCATAAAACGATTGTACTTCTACTTGGTGTTTTGGTGCCGGGCAGCCAGCCAGTCTTTCAAAGCCGGGCCGGTACCTACATCCCAGGGGCGGATTTCCTCCGGCGGAAGGGTTTTGATCGATTCCAATTCTTCGCCTAGTTTGATCTCACCCTCAGCATGAATGTGATAGGCGAAGATGATCTGGTTGCGCAGCTTGAAGGCATAATGCCCAATGAAGCTGACGATCTCGCCGTCCAAACCAAGCTCCTCTTTGACTTCGCGCAACACCCCTTGTTCAGGTGTTTCACCCTTTTCAAGGAATCCCGCTACGATACCGAGCCATTTCTCTGACCAACCTTTGTTACGGGTCAGGATGACTTTACCTTCGTGTTCGACAATCGCGGCCACAACCGGAACAGGATTATTCCAAAAAACGAAATCGCAGGACGCACATTTCTGGCGTTGTACTCCATCGATCTCCACGGCAACCACTTTCGAAGAGCACTTCGGGCAGAATTTGTATATCATCTCATTTCATCAATTTTTCGACGCGGCTTTCGCCGACGGTGTAATATTTAGCATCTTTATGATGAATTACAATCGCCGCGGTGGATTGTTCTGGGATCAACTGGAAGGCGGATGAAAGAGTCATGCCTAACTCAGATTCGACAGCTGGCAGCAGGTCGAAGACTTTACGGTGGTCTGCCAGTTCAGGAATGGCCGGGTAACCCCACGAATAGCGTTTGCCCTGGCCCTTGGCGAGTCCCAACTCACGGCTAATATGACGATGCAGGTACTCTGCGGTCGCTTCAGCCGTCTGGACAGCTAATCCGTGGATAAAATAAGCTTTGGAGTAATCACCTGCTGCTTGCAGGGCATCAAAGCGTTTGGTGGCTTCCTGGCCGACGGTCACAACCTGGAAAGCGACTGAGTCCATCTGGCCAGATTCTACGCTGGCGAAGTAATCGGACAACGCCAGGTGATCGCCGGATGGTTGGCGAGGGAAGGCGAAGCGAACCGTGATCTCAGTTGTGCCGGGTTTGTAAACGAGCAAGTCATCACCGTCAGACTGGCAAGGGAAGTAGCCGTAGACAGCCTGTGGTTTGAGCCAGCCGGTACCCAGAGCTTCGCGTTTCATCTCGTCCAAGCGGGCATCGAATTCAGCCTTGAGTTTTTCCCACTCTTCGCCGTGGGCGTTCTTGGCACCCCAGGAAAGACGATACAGTTCGTTGACGTTGAGATGGTGAAAGACACTTTCCAGCGGCATCTCTTCCACCAGTTGTTGGCCGAGTTTTTCGGGGAGTTTTTTCGGGGCGGGTACGACAGCGTTACGATGAGCCGTTGAGCCGTTGTCTCGCTTGATTTTTACTCGGCCAAGTTCCATTTCAGACTCTTTATGCATCTTTTCGAGCAAAACAGGTTTGCGCTCCGGGTCGATCAGCTGGTCCATAGTGTCGAGGCCCTCGAAGGCATCCTTACAATAAAAGACACCCGGCTCGTAGGTATCGCCATCTTCGGTATGCAAGATACGGCGCCCAAAGCGACGATTGATCGCCGCTCCGCCAATCAGCACCGGGATTTTGAGTTCGCGCCGCTGAAGCTCGTTGATGATCAGCGGCATCTGTTTGGAAGTAGAAACCAGTAATGCAGAGAGACCTATTGCCGTAGCATTGACTTCAGCAGCCTTGGTAATGACTGTTTCAGCAGGAACTTGCTTGCCGAGGTCAATTACATCGTAGCCATTGTTGGCAAGGATGGTCTTGACCAGGTTCTTGCCAATATCGTGCACGTCACCATAGACGGTTGCAATCACGACCATTCCCTTGCTGACACCTTCAACCTTTTCGAGATAGTTCTCAAGGTGGTTGACAGACTTCTTCATTACTTCGGCAGATTGCAGCACGAAGGGCAGAATCAGTTCGCCAGCACCGAATTTGTCGCCGACTTCTTTCATCGCGGGGAGCAGGGTGTTGTTGAGAATTTCTACAGCGATTTCATGTCTAGCGGGTAGCGATTCTCCTCTCCCAGAGGGAGGGGAGTTAGAGGTGAGGGATAAAGCAAGACTCTCATCCAAAGCATTCCAAATTTTTTCAAGAACCAATTCTGTGTTTTTCAAAACATCACTATTCCAAAAACGGATAACCCTTATTCCTTCTTTAACTAATTCTTCAGTGCGCTCCTCATCATGTTTAATTTGGTCGTCTTCGTTGTGTTGACTTCCGTCCAGTTCAATGGTGAGTTTAGCTTCATAACAGTAAAAATCAAGGATGTAGTTGCCGACGGGATGCTGCCGTCGGAATTTCGCATCATGGACTCCACGATTGCGGAGAAATGACCACATGAGCTTTTCTGCGTTGGTAGCATTCTTGCGAAGTTTGCGCACTCGGGTAAGAAGGTGATCTGGTAACGGGTGTTTAATGGTGGTTACATCTCCCTCACCCTTGCCCTCTCCCAAGGAGAGAGGGGATTTGCCCTCACTCTGACCCCCTACCCTTTCGGGCACGCGTCCCGAGGGGAGAGAGGATTCGCCTTCAACCTGTTCATTACCATTGGGAGAGGGTTCTCTGTTAATGATCTCATCGATATCCGCTTCCACGCTTTCTTTGTGGCGATGGACAATGCGCCAGTGCAAGCGCTCTTCGGGAATCATGCCTTCAGTGGGATCAGATGCCCCTGTCTGTTCAGTGGGTGTGACGTTTTCGTAGTGTTCGATGTATCGCTGAAGGGCATCTTCACGGCGGTTGAAAAGTAAGTCTTCGGCCAATTCAATTTCGTCCGCCGGGATATCTGCGTAAGGAGTAACATGCGCCGGGTTGATAATGGCCATATCCAAACCAGCCCCCACGCAGTGGTAGAGCATGATTGAGTTGAGCACAGGGCGGGCATGTGCCGAAAAGCCAAAGGATAGGTTGGATACACCTAGCGAGGTCAGCACGCCGGGCAGATTCTCTTTGATCAGGCGGATACCTTCAATGGTTTCAATCGCTGATTCGGCGAATTCTGGGTCGCCGGTAGCCAGGGTGAATGTCAGGTCATCGAAGACCAGGTCTTCGGGATTGACCCCATGTTCTTTCACAGCGATATCGTAGATGCGTTTGGCGACTTCCAGTTTGTGCTCACGCGTCTTGGCCATACCATCTTCGTCGATGGTCAGCACAATGACAGCGGCGTTATGTTGTTTCGCCAAAGCAAAAAATTTATCGGCTTTTTCGCACCCGGCTTCCAGATTTGTGGAGTTGATCAAGCAACGTCCGGGGGCAGTTTTTAGCGCAACTTCGAGCACATCCAGTTCGGTGGTGTCGATCACCAGCGGCACGTCCACGCCCATTTCGAGCTTCTTGACCACGTTGCGCATCAGGTCCACTTCGTCGGGGCGTTCGGTGACGGCCGTGGAGATGTCGAGCATGTGTGCTCCAAATTCCACCTGTTCGCGGGCGATCTCTAAAATGGTGTCGTAATCTTCCTCGAGCAGCAGGCGTTTGAACACCCGTGAGCCTTGCGCGTTGCAGCGCTCGCCGATCAGGGTTGGCGGGGGATCTTGTCGCATGGCAACCGCTGACATGGCGGAAGCAAGTTTAGGCTCGGACTGATGCGGGCGCTCCGGGTGCGGATGGTCATTCAGTTTGTCCACCAAAAGTTTCAGGTGTTCGGGTGTCGTCCCACAGCATCCACCCACAATCGAGATGTTGTGCTTGGTGACGAATTCGTACATATCGTTCGCATAAGGTTCGGGCTCAAGTGGGTACACGGCCTGGCCGTCCACGTTAAGCGGCAGCCCGGCGTTGGGGATGCAGGAGACGGGCAGGGTTGCGTTTTCGCCAAGCACGCGGATGGGCTCACGCATGTGTTCGGGGCCGGTGGAGCAGTTCAGGCCGATGACGTCGATGCCGAGGCCTTCGAGAATTGCCAGGGCAGCGTCTACATCTGTGCCGAGCAGCATGCGTCCGGTGGTGTCGAGCGTGACCTGGGCCTGGATGGGCAGGTAGACGCCGGTCTCGTTGAAGGCTTGATGGATGCCGGTGATAGCAGCCTTGACTTCGAGAATGTCTTGGGATGTTTCGATCAGCAGGACATCTACCCCGCCTCGAATCAGACCGATAGCCTGCTCCCGGAATACGTCGGCCAATTCGTCGAAACTGACATTGGATAGTTCGGGGTCATCCGCGGAGGGCAGCTTGCCGGAGGGGCCGATGGAACCAGCGACAAATCGCTGTTGGCCCTCACCCTGCCCTCTTCCTAAGGGAGAGGGGAATTCGCTCTCTTCTCCCTTGGGGAGAAGGGTTGGGGATGAGGGAGAGCACGAATACTCATCGGCTAATCGTCTTGCCAGTGATGCAGCTGTTTCATTAATTTCAATCACCCGATCTTGCAAACCATACTCTTCCATCGTGATGCGATTGGAGCGGAAGGTGTCGGTCTCGATCACGTCCACACCGACCTCGAGGAACGAGCGGTGGACCTTTTCCACAGCTTCGGGATACGTGATGACGAGGTAGTCATTGCAGCCGTTATGCTGTTCACCGCCAAAGTGTTCGGCAGCCAGATTTTGGAGTTGCAGGCTGGTGCCCATGGCGCCATCGAAGACCAGTACTTTCTTTTCGAGAGCGTCGAGGTACGAGCGGTTGGTGTATTTGCGATTGATCATGTTAGTTTCCTTACTTACATGTTCTTTTTCAAGCAGTAAAAGGTATTAGATGATTATTAAGAACCTAATTTTCATGAAAA
>CAZCPP010000161.1:0-8900 GCA_964500655.1 uncultured Anaerolineaceae bacterium
GAAGCCAAAATTACCGCTTATCCTCCACTTTGGATGATTTTTTGGATTTCCCGTTATACAAAAAATGAGCGGCCGAACAATGAAAAAAGCCTTCCAAAATCGGAAGACTTTTTTGCATCAACTTATCCAATTACGGCGTTTCTGTTTCAACCGGGATATCTGATAACGAAGCAGCTTCTTCGGCAGTTTCCGGCATGCCGTTCATGATCCACAGCTGCAAGACGTTCACCACTTTTGCTTTAAGGACGGTCTTGGGTGGCATGACGCCGATGAGTTCTTCGCCGTTCTCGTCCAGGATAGGTGTCTCCTGGATAGTCAGCAGTAAATAAGATTGTTCGTAATCTTCACCCGTGATGATGTTGAAATCCACATTATCGCCGCTGTTCAGGATTTCATCATAACTGGTCATCAGATATTCGTTATTTTCCTTGCCCTCGCGATGGCAAGAGACGCAGTAACGTTTGACGATCGGGGCAATATGTACCTCGTATGAGGGCACTTCGCCTTCAGCCAGCGGTGGGAAGAGCTCGGGGATCTCCGGCATCTCGAAGCGATCATCCCAGGCGTAACGCATGAAGGTGGTCATGTGGTCGATCTGGTTGCGGGTCAGTTCGCCGCCATAGGCCAGTCCGAAGGGGTTCATGCCGTAGTTGGGACGCCCATAAGAAATGACCTCCACCATAGCTGAATCAGTCAGCGTGTAGAGCACATCCTTGCTGTTGATGGGCGTCATTTCCACACCCTCGAGCCCCTCCACACCTTCGATAACTTCCACGGAACCATCGTCCCCGTGGCATTCGACGCAGTGGACTGAATACAGGTCCTGGCCTGCGACGATGCGCTCCGGTAGGGTGACGGGAATCTCTTCTTCAGCGGATTCAACTTCGGGGGCGTAAAGCAGCGTGGCGCCTGTAAAGCCGACCATCAAGATCGAGGCCAGCACGGCTGTCCAGATCATGGGTTTCTTAGCTTTCTCTTTCAGCGTAAAGGCCATGATGAACAGCAACAGAAAGGCTAGACCAGGAACGATCAATCCACCAATAGTCTGCAGGATACCAGCCAGGTAAATTCCTTCTGCACCGGAGGTGGTGGGAATTTCCGATATCCAGGTCAATGTGACCATGCTGACGATGAAGATCCCCATCACGCTGATTGGCAACACGCGCTTGCCGTAGTAGCGGTAGGGAGATTTCTCGATGAAGGGCAGCGCGGTCAGCACACCGAGGACGACCGCCGGGATGATGATCGCAGCGATGAACTCGATCTTGCCCAATACAGGGATTTGCCCATAGATCGCCAGGAACTTGAAAAGGAACAGGAAGTACCATTCCGGGCGTGGCAGGTAGGAAGTATCGCTAGGATCAGCTTTAGGCGTATCGTGCACACCGATGAAAGTGGCCATCAAAACCAGTAAGACGAATAGCCCCAGAGCCACGATAACATCTTTGAAGATGCTGTCGGGCCAAAAGCGCTCGCCGCCTTGCAGTTCACGTTCGTATTTTTCGTTGATCTTTTTCTTGGTTTCTTCGTTCATGAAGTACTCCTTCAACCTGTCATAGCGAGCGACCGCAGGCCGTCCGCCCCGCGAGGGCGTCGGCCCGAGACGGGGGAGCGTGGCAATCTCCTAATTTAATGAGGAGATTGCTTCGTCGCTTGCGCTCCTCGCAATGACATTTGAGAAGCTAATCTTCCTCATCCGGGAAGTGGGATTCGCCTTGCTTGATAATGAGGTACAAATGCACGCCGATCAGGGCTGCCAACAACCCGGGCAGAATCCAGATGTGCGCGGAGAAGAAGCGCTGGAGCGTGAGGGCGCTCAAATCCGGGCCGCCACGCAGGGCTTTCAGTAAAAAGTCGCCGATATAGGGCACACTGCCTACGATCTGTGTACCCACGGTGGTGGCCCAGTAAGCCTGTTGATGCCAGGGCAGCAGGTAACCGGTAAAGCCCATTCCAACCGTCAACAAGAACAGGCCAACACCAACCAACCAGGTCAGTTCACGCGGGTATTTAAAGGATGCCGTGACAAACACCCGCACCAAATGGATAAAGACTACCAGCACCATCAGGCTGGAGCCCCAGTGATGCATGCCGCGGATCAGCCAGCCAAAGGCAACGTCGTTCATGATGTATTGAATGGAGTCGTAGGCGTGATCGGGGGAGGGGGTGTAGTAAATCGTCAGGAAGATACCGGTTAGGCCTTGCATAACAAACAGAAACAGGCTGGCCGAGCCGAGCGTGTTCCACCAGTTGCCGTCTGGTTCCGGTCGGTCGAGCAGGTTGGTGTATATTCCACCCAGGTCGAGGCGTTCATCCAGCCAGTCGTAGATTTTTTTCCACATATCAGGCCTCCGACTCCAACTCAACCGGCACGATGGTGATAACGCCCTCTGCGTCTACGCTGTGTTCGAAGTGACCGAGCGGTTCAGGCGGCGGGCCGTTTACCACTTTGCCGTCTGCATCGAAACTGGCATCATGGCAGGGGCAGACGAAGACCTGGGTTTCCTCGTTCCAGTTTACGGTACAGGAAAGATGCGTGCAGCGGCTGGAGAGAACGAGAATGTCATCAGGGGATTCAGACTTGCGCAGGATGTAACCACCGTAGTTACTGGCGGTTCGTTCCCAACCATTGACTTTAGTGATCGTAAACGAAAAAGGATGGAATTTGCCAACTGGAATATCCTCCAGTACCCCGATCGGAACAGGTGCTCCAGCCTTATCTTCCCGTAACGCCGGAGCGATCAAATAACCAATAGCCGGAATTCCAAAAACAGCGCCAATGATGCCCCCTACAACACCAGTCGTCGCTTTGATGAAATCTCTGCGGCTGATCCGGTTAGAACCAGACATGCGCACCTCCTGGATGCAGTATGTGCTAAATATGCGGAGTGTAGACTTCAGTCTGCAATTGCATATGCGGATTAAAGTCCGCTCTCCCTTGTTTTACGGATAAATGCAACTGTTTTCAATTAGAATAAAAATACAATCCAACAAATGGGATTATAAGGGTCTCTGGCCCCTTTTTTAGAGGAAGTCTGAAACGAAATAACTAGGATAATAGTCACTTTCTCGTGCCACTTGTCCGTGTGATAATCAGCTTGCAATGATAATATTCATCGCAGGAGGCATTTATGGCTCGTGAACGCAACGCCAGCGTTATCCAGGGATTACGCTATCAGGGGGGAGGTCCGCAAACTGCCTGGCTTTTACACCGCATCAGTGGATTGGGTATCGTTATCTTTGTAACCATGCACATCCTGGCTTCGCTATTTGGGGGCGAAATTGGCAAGTCTCTCAATGATATTTACATTTCTTGGTGGTTCCAGATTTTAGTCATTTCCTGTGCTCTATTTCATGGCATCAACGGACTGCGCATCACCATCCTGGACTTATGGCCCAAGCTGATTGAATATCAGCGTGAATCCATTTGGATAGAATGGTTTGTCTTCCTGCCCATTTTCGGGTTAGCTGTAATTGTCATCATCAACACCACATTGGGAGGTTAGGATGAGTACAAAATCAAGAAGCCTGCCGCTCAACAAACGTGGTTTGAATTTCGAAACCCTGATGTGGCTCTTTACGCGCCTTTCTGCTCTGCTGATGTATGTCTTGCTACTGGCCGGAGTGATTGGCGCATTGATCATGGGAGCCCGCACCCAGATGAATTTAGCCGATGTACTGCGCTGGGCATTTACAACCAATGCCACGCACGTGCAGAGCACGAATGTGCCCGACCTGGCTCCCTGGGCGACTCCTTTCTGGAGAACGGTTGCCAGCTTATTTGTTTTCACTGCGGCGGCACACGGATTGCATGGCCTGCTCAGCGTTTTGGACGATTACTTCGCCCAGCCAAAAGTTCGGGTTGCATTCCGTGTCATCATCACGATCCTGATGCCGGTTCTGGGTGCGCTCGGAATTTACCTCATCTGGACTTCATAGGACGGTACCAATGAATACACATCAATTTGAAGTCATGGTTGTCGGTGCGGGTGGTGCTGGCCTTATGGCCGGGTTGTACGCCTCCAGAACGGCCAAGACAGCCGTCATCAGCAAACTGTATCCTACGCGCTCACATACGGGTGCGGCACAGGGTGGCATTGGCGCTGCACTCGGCAACTACGAAGAAGATCACGTCGATTGGCATACCTACGACACGGTCAAAGGTTCGGATTACCTGGGCGACCAGGATGCCATCGAGTTCATGTGCGAGGAGGCCGTCCCGGCGGTTTACGAACTCGAACATATGGGCCTGCCTTTCGACCGCACACCCGATGGACGCATATCGCAACGTCCCTTTGGTGGGCACACAAACAACGATACTGGCAAACCCGTCCGCCGCGCGGCTCATGCGGCTGATCGCACGGGTCACATGATTTTGCAAACCCTGTACCAGCAATGTCTGAAAAATGAGGTCCAGTTCTACGACGAATTCCAGGTATTGGATATGTTGGTTGTGAATGGTAAGGTCGCTGGCGTTGTAGCTGTGGAAATGGCTACCGGCGAGCTACACACCTTCCATGCCAAGGCTGTCATCATTGCTACCGGTGGCCATGGACGTGTTTGGGAGATCACCTCCAACGCGTATGCATACACTGGCGATGGAACAGCAATTGTCTACCGCCACGGCATCCCATTGGAGGATATGGAATTCTTTCAGTTCCACCCCACCGGGATTTACAAGATGGGCATCCTGATCACTGAAGGTGTACGCGGCGAAGGCGGCGTGCTGCTCAATGGCGAGGGCGCCCGCTTCATGGACGAATACGCTCCCACAGTAAAGGACCTGGCCTCACGTGATGTCATTAGTCGCGCCATGTATTTGGAGATGCGTGACGGTCGCGGGATTGGCGGAAAACGCTTCTGTTATCTGGACGTTACACCTGCTACCGTTAATAAATACGCCGAACTCGACGGACTCACCAAACCTGACGGCTCTCCATACAGAGTAACCGGTGAAGAGATCCTGGCAAAATTGCCTGACATCGTGGATTTCTGCCGCACTTATCTGGGCGTAGACCCCATCACCCAGCCCATGCCCGTCCAACCGACGGCGCATTACACCATGGGCGGCATCCCCACTAATAAATTCGGCGAAGTTGTGATAAACGACAAGGATAAAATTTTCCCCGGGCTGTATGCAGCGGGAGAAGTGGCATGCGTTTCGGTCCACGGCGCGAACCGTTTGGGAACCAACTCGCTGCTGGATATCATCGTCTTCGGCAAGTACGCTGGCCTGCGGGCAGCGGAATTCGCCAACGGCACGGACTATGTCCCCCTCCCGGCGAATCCAACTGATTTCTCCCGGGAGCAGTTTGATCGTCTAAGAAATGGAAGCGGAAAGGAAAACGTCTTCGATATTGGCAACGAGATGAAAGCCGTCATGTTCGATGATGTGGGCGTCTTCCGCACCCAAAAAGGGATGAAAGCCGCGCTGGCAAAGGTAAACGAGTTGCAGGAACGCTTCAAGGAAGTCAGGGTTCAGGATACGGGCAAGATCTTTAACACCGACCTGCTTAATGCCTGGGAAATGGACAACTTGCTTGATATGGCCGAAGTCATCGCGGCCTCGGCGCTCAATCGCAAGGAATCACGCGGTGGACATGCGCGTGAGGATTACCCCGAGCGCGATGACAAGAAATGGCTGAAGCACACCCTGGTCTGGAAAAAGAACGGCAGGCTAAAGATCGGATACAAGAAGGTCGTGCAAACCAGGTTCAAACCCAAGAAGAGAGTTTACTAAAACCAGATGTCATTGCGAGCCCCGCAGGGGCGCGGCAATCTCAAAATTTACTGGAAATAACTCGAGATTGCCACGTCGCCACTCTGTGGCTCCTCGCAATGACACCTTTAATGAGGTGTCATAATGGAAGTAACACTCAAAATCTACCGCTACAATCCCGAAAAAGACCAGAAGTGGCATTATGAGAGCTACACACTGGAGGCTGAGCCAACCGACCGCGTGCTGGATCTGCTTGAAGAGATCAAGGCCTACAACGATGGGACACTCTCTTTCCGCCGCTCTTGTGCGCACGGTGTGTGCGGTTCAGATGCCATGCGCATCAACGGGCGCAACATGCTGGCCTGCAAAGTGCTGGTCAAAGATGTGGGCACCAATATCACCATCGAACCCATCATGGGACTCAAGGTTGTCAAAGACTTGATCGTAGATATGGAACCTTTCTTCGACAATTACAAGAAAGTGTTACCGTTCTTCATCAACGAGAGCCCCATCCCTGAAGATGGTAAAGAACGCCTGCAATCGCAGGAAGACCGCGAGCGCTTTGATGACACCACCAAGTGTATCCTGTGTGCGGCCTGCACCACCTCATGCCCGTCTTTCTGGGCCAGTGATGATTATCTCGGCCCGGCGGCGCTGGTCAACGCACACCGTTTTGTGTTCGACAGCCGGGATGAATCCGCACCCGAGCGTTTAGAAGTGCTGGCTGAAACCTCTGGCATAACGCGTTGCCACACTGCATTCAATTGTACTGTGGCCTGCCCGCGCGAGATCCAGGTCACGATGGCGATCGGTGAATTGAAAATGGCAATGGTGACGGGAAAATTAGATTAGAGTTGCATTGGTTAAACAAAAAAATTGAGACCGAGGAGTAATCAACTCGGTCTTTTTAGTTACTGTGCAAGATGTTCCAAGATGACTGATTCCATTTCAGGCGGGTTGCTCCACTCCTGATAAAGAAGTACTCTTCCATCCATTCCGATCAGAAAGGCGTTGTTTGGTCTTTGCCCGTAGCTGCAGTACAAGGGGTTATCAAATTCATCTACGAGTACCGGTAAGGATAGATTTGCTTCCTGAATTGTTTTTTTGGCCATCTCGACCCGTTCATCATAGGTCGTGTGCTGCTTGATTGGGTTACCTTCGGCATCATAGCTGTATCCCGACGGGCGAGCATCAACCGGTGGGCTTCCTGGATATAAATATTCAGCACATGGATCTGATCCCTATAGAGAGTGTATAAATCTTCCATGGTGGCACACTGCCCCCGATAGGGCGGTCAGGTGAATGAGCCAAAAATCATGACAACCGGTTTTTCATGCAAAAGCTCTTAGAGCGTGTAAGAAACCCCATTCACGTCCAAGAGTGTAAATTCAATTGCAGTGTCACCAACTTTAGGACCAGAATTATTACGGCTACGTTTCTGGCAGTCGCGCGTCAATTCGGTCTCAAGTGTCGGAGGCGGGAGAGGCGGTTCAGTTTCTTGAGGTGAAATGGTAGCAGTTGTTGCCTGGGTTGCAATTGGGGGTGGGCTGGCAGAAGGCAACTCATCAGTAGGAACAGACGAGTCCGTGTGGTCTATATCTTGACGAGGCATACTTATGCTGCATGCAGACAGAAACACAGCCAAGATTGATAAAAAGGCTACGAAAGCTGGAGACGGACTTGATTTTACGCGCATGTTATCTCTCCTTCTCATCTTTATACATTATTGGGATTAGTATGGTGTTTTTTGCATGTAAAATGCATGTAACACTTAGGAAAAGGAAGAACACTATATGACATTCGAAAAACGCAGGCTCGGCCAAACAGATATTATGGTGACGCCCATCGGGCTGGGCGTGATGCAATTTTCCGGAGGCAGCGGTATGTTTGGGAAGCTGTTCCCGGTCCTGCCACAAGATGAGAAGAACGCCATCGTGCAAACCGCGCTGGATAGGGGCATAAACTGGTTCGATACGGCTGAACTGTATGGTTTTGGTAGTTCAGAGCAAGGGCTTTCAACTGGGTTAAAAAATGCCGGAAAACAAAATGGGGATGTGGTAATAGCAACTAAGTGGTTCCCAATTTTCAGAACTGCGCGCAGCATTCCAATAACCATCCACGACCGTATTCGTTTCCTGGATGGCTACAGCATTGATCTGTACATGGTGCACCAACCCTGGAGTTTTTCATCTATTGAAGCACAAATGGATGCCATGGCAGATTTGGTTGAGTCCGGGTTCATCCGCTCGGTGGGCATCAGCAACTTCAACGCGGAGCAGATGCGGCGCGCCCACGGGGCCTTGAATAAACGCGGATTACCGCTGGTTGCTAACCAGATGGAATACAGTCTTTTGGATCGTAGAATCGAATCAGACGGTGTGCTTGAGGCTGCCAGGGAATTAGGCGTTACCATCATTGCTTATACCCCGCTCGGATACGGTTTACTGACTGGTAAATATCACATAATAACCCTGAACTTTTCAAGCAAGCAGCTTCCCCACGCTCAATGATGTTAAAACGCAAGTTCGAACAAAGCCGCCCGATTGTGGCAGCGCTTGAAGAAATTGCGAAGAATTATGATGCTACACCGGGGCAGGTAGCCCTGAATTGGGTCATCCACAACCAGGGTGAGACGGTCGTTGCCATCCCCGGCGCCACCAAAGTGGAACATGCCGAGCAATCTGCAGGGGCGATGAAATTCAAGTTGTCAGAAAAAGAAATTGCTCGCTTGGATGAACTTTCAAAGGAAATTCGTTAGTTTATAAGTATTCCTCCATAATTTCTACACAAGAATATGCTACCATTGTTAGCATCAAAGATATTAGAGCTTTACAAGTAGCGGGTTGCTTTTAGCTGCAACCAGATTAGGAGATCAAGATATGAACAAGAAAAGAAATATTTGGCTTTTGGTTGGGATCGTTTTATTGCTCGCAGCCCTGGTAAGTGCTTTCGTTGTCATGCGGCCCTCAGCCAAAGACATCCTGACGCAAACCCTCGAAACATCAAAAACGATCAATGATGCGCACGCGATCATTGAAGTAAGTGTGGACAGCCCAGAAGAAAAAGTTTCTGCGATGGTTGAAATTTGGGGTCGTCATGAAGAAGATAGCCCTAGAGCATTTCGACTGGAGGTACTGGAAACCGACAAGGAAGAGGTTGTTGGAGCAGTGATTGTCAGTGA
>CAZCPP010000162.1:0-8881 GCA_964500655.1 uncultured Anaerolineaceae bacterium
ATTTCTTAACAGTACGCTGGAACAATTGGCTCACCCTGGGGTTGGGACTTCCCGCTCTGATATATATCCTATTCGCTTTTTCCAATTCGCTTTGGTCGACGAGGGGCGGCTTGATCGGGTTAGCCCTTATCGGGGTGCTATATTGAATAGGAATCGAATACCATACATCCATGCGGTTCGCATGGCTCCAGGAAAACTCAGCTAACGGCGAAACAATTACACAAGCCAGCCTTCACCCGCTAGCCCTGATCAGGGTAGCATATAACCTTATCTTCTGGATCTTTTTGCTTCCCTTTTTGTTTTCAAACATCAATTACGGGATGGGGTTTATTGCATTTACTGTGATTATTGTAATAAGGTTGGTTCTAAACCTATACACCAACAACGTTCTCAACCTTAATCCACAACAGTTCGAAAATTACCCCTTCCGCATTCCATAAATATTAGGAGAATTTCAAATGAATACGACTAAAGGAAGTCCCCTTGGGACAAACAAAAAGAATTCAATCATGGCAGGGGTATTTTATATCATTGCGACGGTAGCACCAATCTCAACGATATTTTTTACAGGATTTATAGGAGGAGGAGTTGCAGGGGAACCTATCCCAGATTATCTTGTTAATGTTTCTGCTAATGAAAGTCAAGTAATCGTAGGAGCGTTAATTGAATTAGTTTGGGCTCTTGCAGTTGTTGGTATTCCAGTGGCGCTGTTCCCAATTTTGAAAAAGCATAATGAAGCCTCAGCTCTTGGGTTTTTTAGTCTTAGGTTTATTGAGGCCATCGCCACCATTGTTGGCGGTATCATCCTTTTAACCCTATTAACATTAAGTCAAGAATTTGTAAAAGCAGGTGTTCCGGATGCTTCCTATTATCAAACTGGTGGTACTTTATTACTTGCAGCACGGGATTGGGCGTTTATGTTCGGATCTGGGCTCGTTTGGTCCCTATCTGCTCTACTCCTAAATATCGTTCTATATCAATCAAAACTCATTCCTCGCTGGTTATCTGGTTGGGGACTTATTGGAACCCTACTGTCTATCTCAACTTATCTGTTACAGTTTTTCAGCATAAATATATCAGAGGCGCTATTTATTCCAATAGCCGTGCAAGAAATGGTTTTTGCAGTGTGGTTGATCGTTAAAGGGTTCAATCCATCTGCAATACCTTCTGATTCGGTATAAACAGAATGAACAAAAAACGAGTTATCAACATTCAAAGGATTCCATAAAATGAAAGCAATTGTGTATGAACAGTACGGGCCACCTGAGGTGCTTCAACTTATAGAAGTAGAAAAACCTACCCCAAAGGAAAATGAAATATTGATTAAAGTATTTGCGACCACAGTAACGGCTGCAGATTGGCGCATGCGAAAGGCTGATCCTTTTGTCGCAAGAATTTTTAATGGCCTTATCAAGCCTAAGAAAGTAAATGTTCTGGGATTCGAACTGGCCGGGGAAGTTGAAGCTGTAGGGGAAGATGTAAAACGATTTAAGGTAGGTGATCAAGTGTTTGGTAACACCGGTTTTGGTTACGGGGCCTATGCTAAATACAAATGTCTTCCTGAAGAAGGGGGTGATAAAAAAGGGTTAATAGCAATAAAACCGCCCCATCTGACCTATGAAGAGGCTGCTGCTGTTTCTTTTGGTGGATTGGCAGCATTGAATATTCTAAGAAAAGGGAATATCGAGGGCAGGCAGAAAGTTCTTATCAATGGAGCTTCTGGAAGTGCAGGTACATATGCGGTTCAGCTTGCCAAGTATTATGGGGCGGAAGTTACTGGGGTATGCAGTGGCACGAATTTTGAATTGGTTAAATCCCTGGGATCCGATCAGGTCATTGATTACACTAAAGAAGCTTTTACAGAAAGCGGAGAGCGGTACGATTTAATCTTTGATGCCGTTGGTAAATTGATTTCGGGAATCTCGAAATCAAAATGCAAGGGTGCACTTACTCCGAGCGGAACTTATTTAAGCGTGGAAATGTCTCGAAAGGATCGCCCTGAAGATTTAACCTTCCTCGCAGAGTTGATTGAGACGGGGAAGATAAAGCCGGTCATAGATCGACGCTATCCGCTGGAACAAATTGCAGAGGCTCACCGGTATGTTGAAAAATTACATAAAAGGGGAAATGTAGTCATCACTGTGGAGCATAATAACAAAGCCTGAAAAAGCGCTGCATCCCGCCTGTTCTTCGCAAAGCTTGATTTTTAGAATGAAAGCACCCTTGCATGAAAAGGGTGCTTTCGTTTAGGCTAAAAATCTCAATTCAAAGGGAAATATTTATCCCCAACGCCAACTGGTGCCATCTTTGCTGTCTTCTATGGTCACGTCTAGTTCTTTTAGCTTATCGCGAATCATATCCGAGAGCGCCCACATTTTCTCGGCACGTGCTTTCGTACGGACCTCAACCAACAAGTCGATGAATTTATCAGCATCGCCCGAGCCAGTTTTCTCTGTTAGCCGCAGGCCAAATACGCCGGTCAATTCCCGCAAAGTCGCTTGCGCAGGAGCGAGCTGCTCGTCGGTAGCCCCCCCGTCACGGGCAGTATTTATGGCTTTGGACAATACGTACAGCGGGGCAATTGCACCGGCCGTGTTGAAGTCATCGTCCATGGTATCGATGAAAGCATCTTTAACTGTTAATCTTTGATTTGCTAGCGAATTGGCTTTCCCCTTAGCGATTCCCTTTGCGTTGGGCCGGGCAGACCGCAGCCCGGATTTGAAACGCTCTAAGCCCTTTTCTGCTGCATCCAGCGTCTCGTCCGAGAACATGAGCGGCGCGCGGTAAGCTCCGTTCAACACCAGCATACGCATTACGTCTGCGTCGCGCTCATCCAGGAATTCGTTGATGCTGATTATGTTGCCAAGTGATTTGGACATTTTCTCGCCACTGAGTTGTAACATGCCGTTGTGGATCCAGTAACGGGCGAATTCCACCCCTGTGTAGGATTCGGATTGAGCGATCTCATTCTCGTGATGCGGAAAGATCAGGTCGTTGCCACCACCATGAATATCAATCTGCTCGCCGAGTTCAGCCAGATTCATGGCCGAACATTCGATGTGCCAACCAGGACGCCCCTGTCCCCAAGGACTTTCCCAGAAGACCTCACCGGGCTTGGCGGCTTTCCACAGCGCAAAATCGAGCGGGTTATCCTTTTCTTCGCCGACTTCAATGCGTGCACCAGCTTGCATGTCTTCTAGTTTTCGGCCTGACAGACGACCATAATCGTCATCTTTGTCAACACGGAAATACACATCCCCATTTTCGGCAGCGTAGGCATAATCCTTGTCGATCAAACCCTGCACAAATTTGATAATTAGATCAATAGTATTGCTGACCCGCGGATTGGAAGTCGCTGGCAGAATATTCAAATCAGCCAAATTCTGATCGTAATCATTGATGTAACGTTCGGCCAACTTGAGAGGGTCTTCACCGAGTTCATTAGCTCGGTTAATGATCTTGTCGTCCACATCCGTGTAATTCATGACGTATTTGACTTTATATCCACGGTATTCAAGATATCGGCGAATAATATCGAAGACCAATGCCGACATTGCATGCCCAACATGCGCGTCGTTATAGACCGTGACGCCGCAGACGTACATTTTGACGATACCTGGTTGGAGGGTTTGGAATTCTTCTTTTTTTCGAGTTATCGTGTTGTAAACGCGTAGCATAATGGAGTTCCTTCTGCCACAAAGATACTAAGCGCAGGATAAACCTGCCTTAGTTCGTCAGCAAGTTCTTTCCCTTAGTTACTCATCACTGGGAATACTATCTTCTGTACCGTTCTTTCCTTCATCTACACGGGCAAATATCATACGCCCAGCAGCAGTTTGCAGCACTTTTGAGACATTCACTTCCTGGTATTCACCAATGAAATCACGTCCATTTTCGACCACTACCATCGTGCCATCATCCATATAGCCTACACCCTGATCTCGTTCCTTGCCTTCCTGGATCACGTTTATTCGCAGAATCTCACCCGGTAAAACCACAGATTTGACCGCATTGGCTAATTCATTGATGTTCAGAATTGTGACACCCTGTAATTCAGCAACGCGGTTCAGATTGTAATCATTGGTCAGGATCGGACATTTCAGTTGGCGCGCCAGCACAACCAGCTTATCGTCTACTTCGCGCATACCCTCTACGTCAATATCGCTGATACGGGTCAGGACGTTGGGTTGCTTCTGTAGTTCGGCCAACACTTCCATGCCACGTCGTCCACGTTGACGACGCAGGCCATCCGGCGAATCGGCAATATATTGCAATTCGTTGAGCACGAAACGTGGAATCAGCAAAGTACCGGGCAGAAAACCAGTCTTGGAAATGTCGGATACGCGCCCGTCAATGATGACGCTGGTGTCTAGTAAGATGGTGCGATTCAGGTTTGTCCATGAAGATGACGAACCGCCACCGTTTTCGCTGCGTCCAACCAGAGCGCTAAGCAGGCTCATGATGTCACCCTGACGCATCACAAACTGTGAAATGGCCAGGTATACAAACAGCACCACACCTACGAATGGTAGCACGTTCCCAAGTGGGTCAGGCAACAGTGATAACGGAAAGGACGCTAAGGCTGCGATTAATAAACCTACAACCAAACCAGACAGGCCAGCGAAAAGCGTCTCTGCAGAAAGCCGTCCTAATGAAGAACGAATAGCATTCACAGGGCGGGTGGTTAAATATGGTGTCAATATTAATCCTGCTAACGCCCCTACTAATCCGAAAATGATAACATAGAATGAAGTTTGATCAGCCAATCGGCCTGCCAAACCTCCCCAGTAGCCACCAAGAATTGTAAAAACCAGCATGCCAACAATACGAAGAATAAATTCAACGCTCATAAATAATAACTCCTTTGGTAACGTACAAAATAAAAGAATAATCTACCTGCATGATAGCACGCCTAAATCACAACGTCAATTGTGGACAAGAAATTCAAATAAAATTGTTATAATCCGTGGGTACATATTATGGCCTTAGATAAATTCGGACGAATAATTCACTACTTACGCATCAGCCTGACAGACCACTGTAACCTGCGTTGCATCTATTGCATGCCAGAAGATCAGACCTTTCGACCAAACCCTGAACTCATGCAGGATGAAGAAATTCTGCAACTCACGAGTCTGTTCGCAAGCTTAGGCTTTGACAAGATCCGCTTGACTGGTGGCGAACCGACCGTCCGCGCACATGTGGTCGATATCGTGCGCGGCATCGCTTCCACTCCGGGGATCCGTAGCGTTTCGATGACCACGAATGGCGTGCTTCTGTCCAAGTTGGCTGGGCCTCTGTTTGAGGCCGGGCTCCAACGAGTAAACATCTCGATCGATACCCTCAATCCGGAGAAGTTCCAGCGGCTGACGCGTTGGGGTAAAATCGAAGATGTGTGGAAGGGCATCATGGCTGCTGAAGAAGCCGGATTGACACCCGTCAAACTCAACGCCGTGGTTGTTCAGGGATACAACGCGTCAGATGTGGTTGACTTGGCGCGCCTTACGCTTGAGCACCCCTGGCAGATACGATTTATCGAAATGATGCCCTTTGCCGGAGCAACCGATATCCAGACAGGGCAAATCATCACCGCGGACGAAATCCAGGAGCGTATCGAAGACTCGCTGGGTGATTTGGAAGTTGCTAACAATGGCAAGCTTGACGGTGAGGCGCGTTTATTCCGGTTACCAAACGGAAAAGGTGATGTGGGAATTATCTCGTCTGTCACGCAACCCTTCTGTGCGTCTTGCACTCGCGCCCGCCTGACAGCTGATGGGCGTCTGCGTCTATGTTTACTGCGCGAAAAAGAAGTTGACCTTCTCACACCTTTGCGTGAGGGTGCTTCTCAAGATGAACTCCGCCAGATCATCCTGGATGGTGTTTGGGAAAAGCCTTGGGGGCACGGCTTGGCAGATGGCGTCATCCCATTAAACAGGGTTATGAACGAGATAGGTGGTTAATGAAATTTACCAACGATATAAACACTATTCTTTTTGACCTCGATGGGACACTCCGACACAATCTCCCCACTGGCGGGGAGTTTTTTACAGATTACGTTATCAGCCTGGGTATGCAGATCACAAAAGATGATCGCCGCCGTGCTGCAGTTTGGGAGCATTATTATTTTGCCGGCTCACCTGAGATCACAGCCGACCGGGAAAAATATAATGGCGAAGGTGAAGATTTCTGGTTCCACTTTGGTCATCGTCGGTTAGTGGCTCTTGGCTGCCCACCGGCGCTTGTACCAGAACTCGGCCCCAAGGTCACAAATTACATGCGCGAGAATTACCAACCAAACGCTTCGGTGTCGGAAGACATACACATAACCCTGCCCATTTTACGGGAGGCAAGATACACTCTTGGGGTAGTGTCCAATCGAGACACTCCTTTTCAAGACGAGATCGATGAATTGGGAATAGGAGACTATTTCCATTTTTCGCTGGCTGCAGGCGAAGTGGGCTCCTGGAAGCCTGAGCCTGGTATTTTCGAGCATGCCGTCAAAATAGCTGGGACAACCCCCGAACAGACAGTATACATTGGTGATAATTACTTCGCGGACATTGTCGGTGCACGCCGCGCCGGAGTTCGGCCTGTCCTCTACGACACAAGGGGACTTTTCCACGATCCGGGCTGCCCTGTGATTACTTCATTTACTGAACTAATTGAGTTATTAAAAACTTAATAGCGGTGAGTCTGCCCTTATTTTTCCTGAGGAATCGCCGATTTTTCGCGGTCTACCAAATTGACTAAGGTTGCCTTGCTTGCTATGACCAAATTTTCCGGCGTGATCAATATCTCATGTCCCCACACACCTGTCCCCACACCTGTCTTTCCATACAACGGGGCCAATTGCTCGATCCCGGCATTCGCCCCAAGAGTTCACACCAAACCAGGGCCAATTGTGAACGCGTGGACGTTGGTACCCTCGAGCTCTGCTTCTAGGGTGTTTCCTAGATGGACTTGGGCGGTCTTAAAAGTTTCATAGGCCCCATATATGCACCCCCTACCGATGAAACAAACACCATAACTCCATAATCCCGTTCGAGCATTCCAGGCAAAAAGGTTTTTGTAAGTAACACGGGTCCACGTAAGTTCACATTGTAGCTTGCGTCCCAACTCTTTATTGCCACGTCTTACACAGCTCCCATGGGTGTGATGGTGGCTTTGTTGATTACAATATCGACCTTTTGAAAGACTTTGAAAGCCTTCTTCTTTAGGTTGTTAACGTCACGTTCATTCCCCACATCTGTTGGGACAAAGAAAACAACGTCTTCCCCAAATTCAGTTCTCAGTTGTTTTTCAGCATCCATTCCAGTTTTTTTATCAATTTCGGCAAGGATGACCTTAGCGCCCAACCACACAAGTGAACGGGCGGCTTCATAGCCAATTCCACGGCCCGCACCTGTGACGATGGCTACATGACCTGAAAGTGTTTGCCGATTAAGTTTTCCAGTTTCAATAAGCATTTTTAATTGTGTGCTCGCTGCAAGGAGTTGCCAAACACCATTTGATAGGTATTTACTCTGGAGAAGCAAGCTCGTACCAAAATTCAGCTAAGTAGCCTTGTGGGTCAACCGTGAAGTATTGCTGAACCACTTTTGGTTTTCCATCTTTACACCTCCACTCATACACTGTTGCTCGCCCGGTAACAGAGGCGGGAATGAAATCGGATGTTGGATTCGCCTGGCAATAGGTTTCCATATCTAAGTTCGGTTCTTGTGTCGTGTCCGCTTTCTCTAAGCACGGAAGATTTGCTCCATAATGGCAAACCCATACACTGGTATTCATACAGCGCCAAACAGCGCGCGTTTGAAATTCCTGCGGTGTATCATTCGATACAATTTTCTGCTCGATCATACCCAGAACTATGGAATCCGGCATCTCTGGGCCAACGTATCTCTCACCTGGCGTGTCAATGGTTTCAATGGTTAAACAATAATCAAAGGGATCATTGTATGACAATTCCCCTGCTTCCAAATCTTGTGTAGGCGCAAGTGCCGTATTTGCGGGAAATGACATTCCCTCTGTTAACGTTGGAGTTATTTGTTCTGATGTCAACGAGGAACATGCCGCCGTATCGATAACCAGTATCATAAACACAATTAGGAATACAAATTTTCTTGACATGGAGTTCTCCTTTTTACAAAGCATTATTTCTTATCCAACTATACACATAACATGTGTAGGCAACTTTACAGGTTTATTGCTCACTAAATGCTAAATTGGCTGCAAGTGCTGCGAAAATAACCGCAAATGACCGCTGTATCCGTTTGATCACTTTGGGCGAGTTAATCAAATATGTGCTGATCCCACTCGCGAGAATCCCATACAGAGCAAAGATGACCAAGGTCATCGCCATAAAAACAACACTGAGCCCTAACATTTGCTGCGTAGGCGATACTGTATCTGGCGAAACGAAAAGCGGCAAGAAGGCAAAAAAGAATATGGTCAGTTTTGGATTTAGGATATTGATCAAAATGCCTTTGAGCGCGATTTGAAAGGCTCCTTTATTTGGGGTTGAACGGTCAATTTTGAGCGTACCCGTGTCTCGCCACATAGACCAAGCGAGATAGAGAAGATAGAGTGACCCAGCAAATTTTAGAACCTGGAATGCACGCGCACTCATATGCAGGATTGCCGAAAGCCCTAAAATACTCGCCGTTAGATGTGGGATGATCCCGGCTGTGCACCCAAGCGCTGCTGCAAGGCTAGCCCGCCAGCGTAGTGCAAGCCCGGTCGAAACTGTATAAATGACTCCTGTCCCGGGAACGAGAACTACAATTAGTGATGTTAATAGAAATTCTGTACTGAGCATATACTCCTCCAAGATTTATTGTCTGTAAATAGGGTCTAAAACCCCTGCCTTTCAGGCAGGCCGTTT
>CAZCPP010000163.1:0-8844 GCA_964500655.1 uncultured Anaerolineaceae bacterium
ATGGGTTTTGTCCCATCATACATCATTTCACTAATTCCGGTAAACTCTAATATACGAAGTTCTAAAGATGCACTTCCTAGGAGAATTTTATCCGGTGATTCTTTTCTTACTATAAGGGGTGGAGTCTATAATTCTTTGGAACAATTCTTCTTTTGTTCGAAGAATAATTTGGATAGCCTCTGCTCCCAATCTATGCCTCTCGTCAAGTGCTTTTTTGTCTGCTAGTCGTTTAGCTTCCTCCTCAGATTGACGTTCTGCTTCTTTCGCTCCAGCTTCAGCAATTGCACTCAATCCTTTTGACTTTTTAGAATCTGATGGTTGAGAAACAATTCTTTCAAGCAGTAGTCGAACCCTATCTTGGGAGGGGCGTGAAGACGCAAGTTTGCGAAGTAGCATATTTATAAGAGTTCTAAAGTCTGGGCTGTTTTTTAATAAGGGAGGAGGGGGATCAGATAGATGTTGTTTTTGAAAATCTGAACGTTCTGGACCTTGAAATGGTGTTTCTCCCGTCAACAATTTATACCCAATACACCCCATTGCATACAAATCTGTTGCAGGACTAACAGATTCTAAACGCCATTGTTCAGGTGCTGCATAAGGAGGGGTAAGGAAATCATTGAGTGTTTGAAGTGATGTTGACTCTTCAACAAATTTAGCAATACCAAAATCACCAATTTTCCATTGATCATCATGAAAAAGTACATTTCCTGGTTTTAAATCTCGATGTACTAAACCATTTAGTTCTCTAAGGCCACTTAGTATGTGGAGGAGAATATTTGCTGTTTCAACTTCATCAATTTTTCCTCGAGATTGAATTTCATCTTGTAGACTATTATCTGCTCTGGCCATAACCAAATAATAATAATCAGATTCTGCATCAAATCCTGAATCATGGATTGGAATTACATTATTTAGCTCTATGCCTAATAATTTTTCAGCCACCCGTAGTTCTCTATGTACAATTTCTTTAGCCGTAATATTTAATTGTTTTATTGCTAATGGGGGAAACCCATCTTTTGAACCAGCATAAACTGCCCCAAATCCCCCTTTGGGGCCCAGTTGTTCATCAAAATCAATATTCCATTCACCATTCGGTAATCTTATAATTGTCATTGGAGCCCTCCTCACACGCTCTTTTACTACCCCACTACCAACATAGTATAGTAATTATAAAACGAATCAATATTTTTTGAAATCACTTTAGCATTTTATAAAAAATATCTGTCAATTCTGGCATTTCATCTTGACTTTTAAAATAATAAGCCAATCTTCTGTAAATGTTCCCAGCAGCACGGTGAAAACCCCCCGGTAGGCCAGCAGATTCAAACGTGGAGGCAATCTCATCCATCTCGCCAGCGAAGCGCCAGGCTTTGGCCGTCACCCGCCGGGCGCGGGTTTCTGTTTGGGCCGGGAAGCCGGGCCAATCGCGTTCCCATTGGGTCATGAGTTCTGCGCGCACACCCTGCGATTCGGAAAGGGCCAGGATGGAGGTCAGCAGTGCTGTGGTCCCTTTTGTGTAAGCTGCGTAGCACATCTTCAGAGCCGAAGCTTTTCCGATCTCGTCTCCAATTAGGCTCACTTCCAATAGGCCTTTCGAGAAGCAATCTATAATACGTTTAGCATCATTTCCATTTCCCGAAAGATATAGCCAGGTCTCGCCGGGATCCCAGGCTGGGCCGCCGATGATGCCGCCATCCACAAAGATGATGCCCGCCAATGAGAGCATTTTGCCTATTTTCCGGGTTTTCTGGGGTGCGATGGCATTGGCATCCAGGTACAGGCCTTTAAATCCATGCGTAACCACCTCTTGAGCCACATCCTCGGCGGCATGCGGCGGGCAGACGCTGATGATGATCGAACAGGTTTGGCAGAGCTTATCTAAAGTATGCAAATCACGTAGCGTGTGTTCAGCAGCACGCGCCCGGGTGGCCTCGTTACGACCTGCGGAAGCGTAGCAAACCTGGTTTCCGGATCGAAGCGCCGAGGCGGCCACAGAGATGCCCATCGCGCCGGGGTGCAGGATTCCAATGGTTTCAGGGGACATGATATTTCTCCATGTGTTGAGTGGATGAAAGCCAGTATAGCCTTAAAATACCCGATTTTTTAAGAGAACTAAAGTTCATAAATGAAACAGGCGTGCTATAATGCGCGTAAATCCCAATGTCTTTTGCGCATCTTCACGTCCATACCGAATATTCGCTCTTAGACGGTTTCTCGAACATCGAGAAACTGGTTAAACGGGTTAAAGACCTGGAAATGCCGGCCGTGGCGATCACCGACCACGGCTCGATGTTCGGGGTGATCGATTTCTATAATGCGGCCACAGAGGCGGGCGTCAAGCCGATCATCGGGATGGAAGCCTACATGGCCGCTCGCGGGATGACAGACCGCGATTCGAAGCTAGACCGCTCATCCTACCACCTGTTGCTGCTGGCCGAAAATATGACCGGTTACCAGAACCTGCTCAAGATCGCTTCAGCAGCACAATTGGACGGTTTCTACTACTATCCCCGCATCGATCACGACTTTTTGGCTGCTCACTCCGATGGGCTGATCTGTACCAGCGGATGCATGTCGGCTGAAATTCCGCGCGCACTGTTAAAAAATGATCCCGAAGAAGCTGTGCGGCGCATGAACTGGTATTATGATGTGTTTGGGAAAGAGCATTTCTTCGTTGAACTCCAGCATCACAACATCAAGGAAATCACCAAACTCAACCAGGACCTGGTTGAACTCGGCGCACGCTACGAGGCCAAATACGTGGCCACCAACGATGTGCACTACATCAACCAATCTGATGCGCAGTTGCAGGATGTGCTGCTTGCTATCCAGACCAACTCGCTGCTGAGCGATAAAGATCGTATGACCATGACGGATGATTCGTACTATCTGCGCACGGCAGCTGAGATGGAGACCCTCTTTACAGAAGTTCCTGATTCGCTCAGCAATACTCTGCTGGTTGCTGAACGCTGCAATGTAGACTTGGGCTTTAAAGGCTATCACCTGCCTGAGTTCGAAGTCCCGGGTGGCTTCACGGCGGAGACCTACCTGCGTCACCTGTGCGAGGGTGGCGCAAAACGTCGCTACGGGGATCAAGCAGATAGCAAAGAAGTTCGTGAGAGGCTAGATTACGAACTGGGCATTATCCACAATATGGGGTTTGACGCCTATTTTCTAATCGTTTGGGATTTGTGCGAGTATGCCATCCAGAACGACATCTGGTACAACGCGCGCGGTTCAGCGGCTGGTTCTATCGTTGCCTTCACACTGGACATCACACTCGTTGATCCACTCGAGCATGACCTGATCTTTGAGCGTTTTCTCAATCCTGGACGTATCAGCATGCCTGATATTGACCTGGACTTTCGTGATGATCGCCGCGCCGAAATCATGGAATACTGCGCCCGCAAATACGGCGCCGACAAAGTGGCCTCCATCATCACCTTTGGGACCATGGGCGCCAAGGCCGCCATCCGTGATGTGGGCCGCGTGATGGACATCCCTCTGCCCGAAGTGGACCGCATTGCTAAGCTGGTACCCTTTGTTTCCGGTAGAACGGTCAGTATCGAAAAAGATGCTATGGGGATTACCGAGTTCAAAAAAGCCTATGATTCCGAACCGCACATCAAAGAATTGATCGATACTGCCATCGGAATGGAAGGTACGGTTCGCAACGCCGGGACGCATGCTGCCGGTGTAGTCATAGCAGATAAGCCACTGACCGAATATCTACCCTTGCACCGTCCGACATCGAATTCAGAAGAGACACCCATCAAATCAGTCACGCAGTTTGAAATGGGCATCCTTGATTCTTTGGGGATGCTCAAAGTGGATTTCCTGGGATTGGCTACATTGACTACCATGGCGCGCGCCTGCGACTTGATCAAGGAACGCCACGGTAAAGAATACAATCTCGATAACATCCCGCTTGACGACCCGAAAGCCTTTGAACTACTCGGAAATGGGCAAACGGCGGGCGTCTTCCAGGTTGAAGGCGGCGGTATGACCCGCTGGCTGGTGCAAATGAAGCCCGAGAACCTGGACAACGTCATCGCGATGGTGGCACTCTACCGTCCGGGCCCGATGCAGTTCATCCCTGATTACATCGCGCGCATGCACGGAGAAGCGGAAGTCGAGTATCGTCACGAAGCGTTGCGTTCAATTTTTGAAGACACCTACGGTATCCCGGTCTATCAAGAACAATTGATGAATGCCGCCGTGCAACTGGCTGGCTATACCCAATCCGAAGCGGATGACCTGCGCAAAGCCATCTCCAAAAAAATTGCTTCAAAGGTCAAGAAGCACCGGGCGCAATTTGTTGCTGGTGCAACCAAAAATGGCATCCCGCAGGATACCGCTGATCTGATCTTTACCGATTGGGAAGAATTTGCGCGCTACGGTTTCAACAAATCACATGCTGCCGACTATGGCGTCATCGCGGTGCAAACCGCTTATCTCAAGGCACACTACCCCGCCGAGTACATGACCGCGCTGTTGACGGTCACACGAAATGACACCGCCAAGGTAGCACTCTACGTGGCTGATGCCCGCAGCATGGACATTCCCGTGCTTCAACCTGACATCAACTCATCTGGTTGGGATTTCACGATCGAGAATAGCGGCGAGCATGAAACCTCCATCAGATTTGGTTTTAGCGCGGTCAAAAATGTGGGCGAAGGCCCGATCAATTTGATTCTCGAGGCCCGAAAGGAAAAACCTTTCAAAGACCTGAATGACTTCGCCCGCCGGGTTGATCTGCGCACCGTGGGCAAGCGTGCACTTGAATGCCTTATCAAAGTTGGCGCCTTAGATGCTTTTGGCAATCGCGCCGCACTGCTGGCTTCGCTCGATCGTATTGTGGGAATCAGTAATTCTCATTATCAGGCTATCAGAGCCGGGCAAATGACACTCTTTGGTGCCGAATCCGGTATCACCGAAAATATTTTTTTACCGGAAGTGAATGACGTCAATCAACGAGAAATGCTTAATTGGGAGCGCGAACTGATCGGACTGTATCTCTCAGATCATCCGCTTTCTTCTTACCAGCAACAACTTTCCCAGATCGTTAGTTACTTCTCCGGGCAACTGCCTGAAGCGCAACACGAAGAAAAAGTGCGGGTGGCTGGGCTGATCAACGGCATCCGCCCTTACCAGACCAAAGCAGGCAAACCGATGGGCTTCGTCACCTTGGAAGATATTCAGGGCGTGATCGACCTGGTTCTGTTCCCGCGTACTTGGAAGAGATTTTCAGAGATGCTTGTTGTCGGTGAGATCATCGTTGTCGAAGGTAAGGTGGATGCCAATAGCAACCCACCAAAAATTCTGGTAGATAGTTTGCAAAGCGAAATTGCGCTCAAGGTTTCTGCTGACAAACAGAAGGCCGCGCCTCAAACCGGACCTGTACCTGCCCCTGTCCAGCCACTCCCACCCCGAGTGGCTGAAACAACACCAACCTACACCGTCGAACCCGAATGGGACGATGCAGAAATTCCCCCTCCGCCTGATGCTTTCCCTCCTGGCTGGGATGAAGCCTGGCAACCCGATTTTGAGACAGCCAAAATGGCAGCCCGCACTGAACCAAAATTCAAGAAAAATGAGCCGGTTACCTTGCCGCCGGAAATTGTCCCTGCTCCGGCGCCCGAGCCAGAGATTGAGGAAGCGCCTAAAACCGAATTAACGGAAACCTCTTTGGGGGATGATACCAGCCCAGAACCAAAACCAGAAGTACAGCCAGGTATGGTTGTGCAAGCGGTGGAAGCACCTGTTCATCCGGTTGCACAACTCCCGTCCTTATATGCGCCCCTTGCACAAACGGAAGACCGCGGACACCCAGCGCAACAGATTACCGTACTGCTCCGTCCAACTGATGATCACGAACGCAACAAGCGCCGTATCAAAGTGCTTCACAGCACGATGACCTCGTTCAAAGGGCGAGATCGTTTCAGTTTCCACATTTTTGAGGAGGACAAGGGGCACCTGATCGATTTCCCCAATGACACAACCCGGGTATGCCCGGAGATGCTGGCGCGGCTAAAGAATTTAATGGGGGGGGAAAGCTGGCGGATCGAGGAGATTACGTTTCAGTAAGATGGTTATATAGTTTTAAGGCAGTAGGGGTTTAGCAGGCTAAACCCCTACTGCCTTAACCGCGCACCACATCACAGCGTGCACACACCTCCCGCTGGCAGAGCAAAGCCAGAGGATCTCTTTTTATACTGGACTCCACAACCCTAAATAGAGCTTGCAGCGGTATGGCTTCGATATAGCCGTCCCCAACTTCCGCTCGTTGCGTAAACTGCTCGATCTTAGGGCGGATGACCTCAAATCCATCCGAACAGCCGGGATAGTTGCGACACTCAAGGATGCGTTTATTCGTCAGGGCCCAGCGTACAAATTGGTGCCGCCCGGCTAATTTTTCGGCGTAATGTATGCTGGTGTTGGTTGTATGGTTAACACCCAACAATAAGACCCAACCACCCTGCTCGGCTAAGGCACCAACAGGTGCAAAGGGATTGTAAATTGTCTGGGTGGCAAGGGCATCATTCGTGTTTATCCCTGCAAATGATAGTATCGGATGCGCTGTGCGCATCGCTTCGGGGTGTTGGCGCAAAGTTTCAGCCAGCACTCCCATGAGTGGATCAGCCGGCATATCGAGGTGAAAGGGCTCGGCCATGCGGTTCAAATCGAGTTTCGTGCCGTAGTTCAGGCCATTATTTGGCGGCCCAACTTCAGGGACGATCATGGTCTTGTAAGTAAAAGTTGGCATCACCAACCCACCAACCGAAACCAGTAGAGCTTTTATGACTGTTACTGCCCCATCTTGCACCTCTCCAATTGATCGCAACGAGGCATGCACAATCGCAGGGTTATTGCCTAATTCCAGGCTATCCAGCGCCGACTTCAATTCTCCAAAAGTAATCATATTCTTGACTTTTATAAAATCATGCGTGATTATCACAAATTATCAACGCACATAGATACCGATATCCACTACTTTGTGGCTTGGTGCCTTTGGGGCTTCGTGGTAACCATATAGTTACCCTTATTTTCCCTGCCAATCTGGCTTACGCTTTTCAATAAATGCCTTCATACCTTCTTTTTGGTCATGGGTAGAGAACAGGCGATAAAACAATTCTTTCTCCGTGGATAAACCCTCTGTCAGAGAGCCCTCAAAAGCCACGTTGACAGCTTGCTTGCCTGTTCGCACCGCTACTAGTCCCCGACTTGCGATTTGCTCGGCCAGCGATACGGCCTTCTCCAAGTAGCTATCTACAGGTACAACATGATTGACCAATCCGAACTGTAACGCCTCAGCTGCAGACAGGGCACGATTGTTGAGCACCATCTCCATCGCAAGCGCTTTACCAACTGCCAATGTCAATCGCTGTGTGCCACCTGCGCCGGGAATGACGCCAATAGTGACCTCCGGCTGACCGAATCTGGCCCGCTCGGAGGCGACGATCATATCGCAGGACATGGCCAATTCACACCCACCGCCCAATGCCCAGCCGGATACCGCAGCAATGACGGGTTTTTTGATCTTTCGAATGCGATCGAATAAATCGATAAATGGGCTTTGGCGCATCTGCTCTTCGGAGGCATCAACCATCTCATTAATGTCTGCGCCGGCAGCGAAGACCTTGTCTTGCCCCGCTACAACCATCGCGCCAATGTTTTCGTCCGTATCAAAAGCTTCGAGCGCATCCATCAACTCACTCAAAATGGTAGGGTTGAGGGCGTTCATCGCCTTGGGGCGATTGAGTGTCACCAGGCCAACATGTCCGCGAGTTTCGGTCAATATGGTAGTGTAGGACATAAATAGCTCCTGTATTTCAACGATATAAATATCATTTTACACGAGAAACCGATTTATGCTACCATTGGTAGAGTAAATTGTTGACCTTATAATCAGGAGATTTAGCATGCTTATCCTACTCAAAATTCACTCTATTTTACGCTGGGTTGTTGTTATCGTTGGTTTTATCGCCATCGTCAAATTCCTGATCACCATGACAAGCAAGCGCGCCTTCGGCAAAACAGATCGTGGTCTTTCTGCTGGCTTCAGCGGTCTGATGGATTTACAGGTTACGCTCGGCTTGCTATATTTCTTGATCACCGGCTTCGGCGGCGCAGGTTTCCCTATGTACCGCATCGAGCACCTGGTCACAATGCTGTTGGCAGCTGTTGCAGGGCATGCACCGGTCATGTTCAAAAAGGCAAACAATAAGTTTGCTGTTGCGCTGGGAGGGGTACTTGTAGCTTTGTTATTGGTCTGCGTTGGGGTGTGGAGGCTTCCCGGCGGCTGGAACAGGTAGGGGTCCGAAAAGAAGCACAATATCCTGGGATTCTGAGAACACAAAGTAGATGCCATCTAGCGATTTCCCCCGAATTTTCTATGCGCTAAGCACGGCATTAGTGCTTAGCTTTGGCGCATCGCTTGCCTCCAGCGATTTGCTGATTGCAAGGGAACCACTTCTCGCCGTGGTTCTATGGTGCCTGGCAATCGGCATCTTGATTTGGGTAGGTTTTGCTGGCCTATCCCCGCCGCGCCTGCAAACTCAAGAAACCGTCACCATCGCTATCCTTGCCATCATAGCCTTGCTTACCAGGCTTTATAGACTTGGCGAGGGACCTCCATTATTCTCTGGAAATGAGGCTAGCTTTGCTCTGACCGCCCTAGAGTTCATCGATGGAACAAGAACGAATATCTTCAACGTTGGCTGGTTTGAATTCCCATCTCTCTACGGCTTCCTACAGTCTCTTCCGCTCCGAATCCTCCCCCGGGAACTGTTTTCCATTAGGCTCACATCCGTCCTGGCGGGTACTTTGACGGTGGTTTCGACA
>CAZCPP010000164.1:0-8822 GCA_964500655.1 uncultured Anaerolineaceae bacterium
AAGTTTTCTTTTACTTTCAACCTTCATCTCTCAATGGTAATGTACGGTAGAAAATAATAGAATAAGATAAACACAAAATCACAAAAGTGTTCTTGCAAAAAACAAAAATCTCACAAGAGCACTTTTGTTAGCGCATATTACTTACGATTTTTCTTGAAGCGTACTAAAACAAGATTCTTCTTGCAATCACTAGAAGTGTCGATGGATATTTTCTCAGAAAGCGGTAAGCCAGCTTGGTCAAGCAATTGTATATAAATCTTGTTGCGCGAATTGATCGGCGTATCGTTGAGCACAAACTCAAATCCAGACTTACCATATTCCGGACTGACACCACTTACTGTAGTCAACTCCACTGACTTGCCATCATAGGTACCCGCCAAGCGAACCACAATGCCTATAACAGGGCTACTGTCCTGATCATCGACTGTGCCACCCACACCCTGCCAATTACAACCAGCATCTAGCAAATGCGGGATGATGATGCTTTCGATGGAATTAACTGACGATGCTGAGAATGGCGCTTTTGGGGTACGAGTTGCTGTTGGTGGATTTGTTGGAGCCGGGGTATCAGATGGTGGAACAAAATTTGCAGGCGTGTTTGTTGCCGGGGGTGTAATAGATGGCAATAATGTTGCCGTAGGAGAAACGTATACCGTAGCTGTAGGTGTCCAGGTTGGATTTAATTGAATAGGTGTGATAGTTGCAGTAGGAATCCGCGACTCATATGGCCTGAGAGGGTTGAGCGCAAAATCAGGATTGAGATAAATTAAAACAAAGTAAATTCCTATGCAAACCGTGATCAACAACAACACGATCGAGAGAATATCCCACATTTGCACTGCAGGCATTGATCCACGTGAAGATCTTGATCTTGATTCTGGTTCGTCAAAGTTGAATTCGCTCATCAATGTCTCCGTGTAAATTTTTGCTCAAGGGGCTAGCACAATGTCGCTTTCAGTGCGTTTTTGTGCAAGCCAATCTCGCAGTGTCTTTTCCTGCATAACCAAATAAGCATCAGGTGAAAGTAGATGTTGCGCGTCTCGTTCCACCACTAGCAAGATGTGAAAACCAACATCAGTTGTGATGACGTCGCTGTATTGGTTCTTTTCCAGGCTAAAAGCAGCTTCCTCCAATTTGGGTTCAAGCAGGTACCCGCGTGGGAACCAGCCCAATTCGCCACCCGTATTCGGGTCGTAGAGCGCGGCCAATTCCGAAAATCTAGCCCCGGCGTTTAATTGGTCGGCCACTTTTCGCGCGGTCTCTTCATTATAGAGCAGAATTTGTTGCGCGTGTACCTGTTCCGATGTATCAGGCACAGCTGTAACAATTTTGTCACGCATCCAAGCTGCTTCAGCCGCACGTTTTAATGTGGACTTGAAGGATTCATCCGTGTAGCCACGCTCAGCCTGCCAAACAGCGAATGTATCTACACTTCCCAGTTCGGAGGCCAATGCTTCAATCCTAGATCCTAAATCTGCTGCGGTAATCTCAAACCCTTCGGCGCGGGCAGCCTGCGCCAGCAATATCTGCGCGATCAGGTCATCCAACACGATTTGGGTTATATCATCCACAGAGAAATCGTTTCCAAGTGACTGTTGGGCAACGCGGTAACGTTCTACTTCAGCCAGGAACTCGTCTTCCGTGATCCACTCGTCATTGACGATAGCCGCCAAGGGTGGTGGCGTGGGAGTCGAGGGCAAGGGTGTCGCAGATGGAACTGCTGGTGTTGGAGTAGCAGGCGTCCCAAAGATTGACGCGCAGGCAGAAAGGCCTAGGGCGAGAGTCAAAATAAATAGAATCAGACTGTGACGAAAGTGGGGAAACATCGCGCTGATTATACCAATTAAATACTTGTAGGGGCGAAGCATACCCATTCGAGCACAGGTGCTTCGCCCCTACAAAATGGTCGAAATTTATATCGGTTTAGTAACCCATGCCACCCATACCACCAGGTGGCATGGCCGGAGCCGCTGGGCTATCTTCGGGTAAATCTGTGATGAGCACATCGGTCGTCAAGATCATAGCCGCGATAGAGGCAGCATTTTCGAGCGCGCCACGAACAACTTTCACGGGATCAATAATGCCATCTTTGATCATATCCACGTATTCAGCGGTCAACACGTTGAAGCCAATGTTCTTGTTGTCTTTCTCAGCAGCCGTGCGACGGATGGTGTCTATGATGACAGAACCATCCTGGCCTGCATTGCCAGCCAGCTTACGAATGGGGGCTTCAAGGGCCTTGCGGACGATGTTGATACCAACCTTGGTCTCATCATCCGAAACCTTGATCTTGTCCAGAGACGCAGCGGCATTGATGAGAGAAATCTCACCACCGGGGACGATACCTTCTTCCCCAGCAGCGCGCGCAGCAGACAAAGCATCTTCAACACGGTGCTTCTTTTCCTTCAACTCGGTCTCGGTGGCTGCGCCAACACGGATGATGGCAACTCCGCCGGAGAGCTTGGCCAAGCGTTCCTGCAACTTCTCGCTATCATAGTCGCTGGTGCTTCTATCAATCTCTGTGCGGATCTCTTTGATACGGGCAGTAATGGCGCTCTTCTCGCCCTTGCCGCCGATAATGGTTGTGTTCTCTTTGTCAGAGACAACTTTTTCAGCTTTGCCCAGGTCTTCAACGGTGGTTGATTCCAGCTTGCGGCCGGTCTCTTCAGCGATGACAGTGCCACCGGTCAGGACAGCGATATCCTGCAACATGGCCTTGCGGCGGTCGCCAAAACCGGGGGCCTTGATAGCTAGCACATTCAGCATGCCACGCAGTTTGTTGAGCACGAGGGTGGCCAAAGCTTCACCGTCAATATCTTCAGCGATGATGACCAGTTCGCGTGTGCCAACCTGGACGAGTTTCTCCAGCAATGGGACAATATCCTGCGCGGCCGAGATTTTCTTTTCATGAATCAGCACGAAAGCATCAGAGATAGCGGCTTCCATCTGTTCAGTATCGGTGATGAAGTAAGGCGAAAGGTAACCACGATCGAATTGCATACCTTCTACATACTCGGTCTCGAACTGCATCGACTTGGATTCTTCCACGGTGATGACGCCGTCTTTGCCAACTCTGTCCATCACGTCAGCAATCAGGTCGCCGATCTCGGCATCAGCAGCGGAGTTGGTCGCAACTGATGCGAACTCTTCCTTGGTGTCAATCTTGATAGCCATCTTGCGTAGTGCACCGACAACAGCATCGGTGGCCTGTTCGATACCGCGTTTGAGCAGCATCGGGTTGTAACCGGCTTCGAGGGCCTTCAAGCCTTCGTTGACGATAGCATGAGCCAGCACGGTGGATGTGGTGGTGCCGTCACCGGCAATATCATTGGTTTTGGACGCAGCTTCTTTGAGCAACTGCGCGCCCATGTTTTCAAAGGGATCTTCCAATTCAATCTCTTTGGCAACCGAGACACCATCGTGCGTGATGGTCGGTGAACCAAATTTGCGATCCACGGCCACGTTGCGGCCTTTGGGACCCAGTGTCGCTGAAACAGCTTCAGCAACAACGTTGATACCGTTCTTAAGTTTACGACGTGCGTCTTCAGAAAAGACGAGTTGTTTAGCCATAGCTTATTCCTCCAACTAAATCAGATTATTCGACGATCGCGAGCAGGTCGCTTTCGCGCAAGATGAGCAAATTCTTGCCATCGAGTTTGAATTCGGTGCCAGAGTATTTGGCATACAAAACCTTGTCGCCAACTTTGACATCCATCGGGACGTGTTTACCATCTTCGTCGCGGCCACCGGGGCCAGCCGCCAGGATATTGCCCTGTTGGGGTTTTTCCTTTGCAGATTCGGGCAGCACAATACCACCGGCTGTTACTTCTTCCTGCTCAATGGGCTCAACCACAACGCGGTCGCCCAAGGGTTTGAGGGAAAGTGCCATTTGATCCTCCTGAGATATGATTAGTATAGTAGCACTCAAATAATTAGCACTCTTATTCGCAGAGTGCTAAAAGCGACCGTATGATACTGTTCTTTAGTACACAAGTCAAGAGATATTTTGAAACTTTAACAAAATTCTGACAAATTATGGGGATGGTGTCGCGGTCATATCAAACATCACTTCTGGCGTTACAGTTGGTACAGAAGAAGGTGTATTTCCCAGAGATGCGCAAATTGCCTCACCTGCCGAGATGATACCGGCAATGTCAGGGTCACTGCCATATGCAAGCTTGACTTCTGTCAGCACATCTAATGCATCGGGACATTTATTATCCTTCGGCCGGCTAAGGGCAGCTAAAACCGATCCGTATGTGTAATAATATACAACCGTATTTGGAGAAAGGGATAATCCAGTTACTTGTGCTTCGGTATCATTTGGACCACAACCTCCACGCCCATCACAAGATTCTTCTGGCGCGCACCCACGAACGGCACACTTCAAGGCCGGGATCGAACCCTCATAATTTCGTGACTTGAAATAGATGATGCCTAATTGTCCATAAATATCGGCATTATCGGGCTGCAACTCCAAAGCCTTCTGCACGTTCCGTGCTGCAATGAAGAACTCACCCATTTGGGAATAAGTTTTTGAGATTGATAAAAATGGCGTCGGATCTTCAACTCCCAACTGCTCATTGATTTTTGCAGCCCGAGCAAAGTATTCCAAAGATCGCTCATACAATGATCGCGCTGATTCCGGATTTTGGCTTTCGAAAGCCAGGCGGCGATAATTTGCCCCGGCGCGTAAAAGTAGGAACGTCAGATTGGGTGTGATCGAGACAGCAAGATCATACTCTTGAATAGCTTGGTTATATTGTCCAAAAGATTCAAGCACATAAGCATAAACACGGTGCACATCCATCAGCGATGGATCACGTTCAACTGCCTGCAGGATATATTGCTCAGCTTGATTCCACTTTTGTTGATCAACCAGAATTTCTGCATAAAAAGCCAGCGCCAAAGTATTAGTATTATCTAGTTGCAAGGCTCGGACGGCTTCTTGCTCCGCTTCAGTCAACAGGGTTTGAGCTTGCTTCTGATCAATCAATGTTGGATTGGCATTCCAATCAAGTACAAAGGCACGGACGGCATGCGCCAGGCTGTCATCCGGTGCTACTTCCACAGCCTTATCCGAAGACTCAAGCGCTTCCTGTAGGCGGGATCGTTGGGCTTCGTCGGTGGTCAACAACGCAGTGGAGTAAGTTTGTATGCGTGCTAACTGGGCCCATACCTCAGCGTTTTCAGGGTCCACGCGAGCAGCTTCACGATAGGCCGCAATCGCCGCTTCCAATTGACCAGAAGAAAAGTGAGCATCACCTTCCATGGCATAAGAGTCAGAAGTTCGCGTGGGAGTTGGTGTTGGCAGGAATAAAGGTTTGACCTCACCCCGATCTACCTGACGGATCAACCAGACTCCTCCCAAAATCATAATTATCAAGAGGAATAAACGATAGATATTCGGTTCCTGTTTACGATAAAACAGATTCCTGCGTGGATAAACGTTCATGACTCGGGGGTAGAGGCAACTTCTTCGGGCACAAGCGTTTCTGTCGGCGATGGAAGTAATTCAGGGGTCGGGGAAGCTACGAGGTTCTGCTCGCAAATTATGACAACCTCTTGGGCATTTGCCACTGCAATCTCATCCGCTGGCACGCGTGCCTGTATTTGTTGCGCTATCTGCAAGGCTTCGCCACAACGATTAAGACGAGCCAGCACTAATCCGTAAGTAAAATAGTATTCTGCAATGCGTGTATCGTTCGCCAATGGAATTGGCTCAATTGGTTGATTATCTTCGGTTGCGCCACCCGCGACTACAAGCTTTAATTCCTCCACAGCCTCAGCCCACTGGAAATTTCGATAATACATAACACCCAAATTCCCCCGCAAGTTGGAATCTACAGGATTATCATTGACAGCCGTTTCAGCATATTGAGTAGCTTTGGCATATTCACCAATTGTTGCATACGTACGCGAGATGTACAGGTCTGGAGTTGGGTCTCTCGGGTTCAGTGCATTTCCCCGTGTGAATTCTTCTACGGCTTTATCATATACACCCAACACGCGATAATTTCGACCTAAAGCCAAGTGCAAATCGGAAATATTAGCGTTGATGTTAATGGCAGTCTGGTATTCGTTAATGGCTTCCTCATAATTAGCTGTTGCCTCGAGTACATACCCGCGCGCGCGGTGGCTTTCGAGAGTATTTGGAGCAAGGTCAAGAGCAACGCGGGATGCAACAGCAGCTTTTTCAATACCTTCAAAGGTACCTGTACCCCCTAAATATGAATCAATCAAAATCTCCACATAAATCGCATGGGCCATGGCATTATTCGGGTCAAGTTCTAAAGCACGCTTGATAACCGCTTCAGCCTCCAGGTAATCACCCTGAAAGTCCAAAGCCCAGGCACGCATCACATGCGCCATAGAGTTATTCGGATTAAGTAATAATGCATCTGCAGCGCTGTTCTCTGCATCTTCATATTGCCCGGCATAGATCTGCACGCGCGCGCGCGCAATGAACAGAGTTGGGTCATTTTTGGCAGCTTCAATAGCTTTTGTATATGTTTCAATCGCCTGCAAAAGTTTTCCTTCATCAAAAAGAGCTTCTGCTTCCACTACATAAGATTCCGGGTCGCGCGTGGGTGTAGGCGTCGGTACAAATGGTTGCGGAATAGTTGGAACAATGACACGATCCATGTAAACACCGGCCGCAATCAACAACAACAAGATCGTGATTCGGAACCAGTTGATCCGCTTGCGACGGCGGTTCATACTCCATTTACTACCTTTTAAATACATGTTTTCATCTTACCATCCTGACCACTTGCACGCAAGACACACCTTAAATGGCTCTAAGCAATTTCTTATGCTAGAATCAGATTATGCAGTTCGAGGTCTTCACCCTACTGCCCGAAGTTTTCCCCCCATATCTTGAAAGCAGCATCATCCAGCGAGCACGTCAGCGCGGATTGGTCTCTATCAATATATACAACATCCGCGACCACACTCATGACAAGCACCATGTGACAGATGATACACCTTATGGCGGTGGCGGCGGTATGATTATAAAACCCGAACCAGTGTTTGAAGCAGTCGAATCGATCCTCGGACCAAAGCCTGCTTGCCCGGTTATTTTGTTGACTCCACAAGGACGGGTTTTCTCCCAAGCAGTGGCAAGCGAGCTGTCTCGCGACGAGAAAATCGCACTGCTATGTGGTCGCTATGAAGGGATCGATGAGCGCATTCGAAAGCACCTGGTAACGGATGAAATCTCTATTGGCGATTACGTACTGACTGGTGGTGAACTCCCCGCATTAATTTTGATTGATGCAGTTACCCGTCTCATTCCGAATGCATTGGGAGATCCAGATGGGCCAGCGGACGATTCGCACGCTACCGGGTTGCTGGAATACCCTCATTACACCCGTCCTCCAGAATTTCGTGGATGGAAAGTCCCTGAAATTCTTCTCTCTGGTGATCATGGCAAAGTCGCTCAATGGCGCAGAGAACAATCACTGCTGAGAACGCTGGTAAGGAGGCCTGATTTACTGGGAAGGACTGAGCTCAAGAAGAGTGAGCGAGAGTTTTTAGAGAAACACGGCTATAGACCGAAATAAAGTTATTGAGATATCAAGGAGACAAACATGTCAACACAAAAAATCCCCTGGGGTAAGACCTTTCTACTTGGTTTCGGTTTTCTAGGCATCAGCATCATTTGGCCTATTTTCAATCAATACATTCCACTTTTCCTGCAGGCGGGAAATCCTGATTTTGAACGACAACTATTAGCAGAAGGAAGGTCTATTCCTAGTATCGTCGGCTTTGGACTTGCTCCCAGTCTGGCATTATTTATCATGACCTGGGACAACATTATCAATATGTTTATCCAACCCTGGGTTGGGGCAAAAAGCGATCAGACCTGGAATCGTTTTGGACGTCGTAAACCCTGGATTTTGATTGGTGCACCTGTTGCGTTACTTGGGTTTGTTTTTATCCCTGTCGCACAATCTGTACTGGCAATCGCCGTTTTTATCCTGATCACGAACTTTGGTATGGCGATATTCCGATCTCCAACGGTTTCTTGGTTGGGCGATCTGTTTAAACCGGGGGACAGAAGCAAGGCAAATGGTGCTATAAATCTGATGGGCGGTGTAGGAGGTTTACTGGCATATTTTGGGGGAGGCATTTTGTTCGATTCTTTTGGTCGTACTGCGCCTTTCATCGCCGGGGCAATTGCTATGAGCATCGCATTAGTTGTCGTTCTAGCTTTTATAAAAGAACCAAAGCAAATTGTCGGCAATTCACAAGAAAAGCAGGCAGGAGTATTAGAAAACTTAAAATCCATTTATAACAATCCTGACAAGAGCGGTTTTTTTGTCTTATTAGGAATTTTGCTTTGGTTTATGGCCTTTAATGCGCTTGAAACAGGGCTTTCATCTTTTGCTGTTTTTACCTTAGGGATGGAGGCTGGAACCGCTTCAATTTATGCTGGTTTAGTCACAATATCATTTATTCTATTCGCTTTTCCTGCAGGCATACTCGGCACTCGATATGGGCGGGGAGTAACAATTAGAATTGGTCTTGTTGGTTTGGCACTAGTTACCTTGATTGGCTTCTTTATTATACAAAATGAACTAACCTTTGCAGTTATATTAATTCTTGCAGGATTTTTTTGGGCAATGGTTAATGTAAATAGTCTCCCACTTGTTTATGATCATGGAGATGAAAAACGTATTGGAGCATTTACAGGTTTATATTACTTTTCATCACAGTTGGCTGCGGTGCTTGGCCCAACACTTGGCGGGATTATGGTCGATGCCCTTGGAAATCAATATCGCTGGTTGTGGCTTTTTAGCTTCATTTTCATGGCATTT
>CAZCPP010000165.1:0-8821 GCA_964500655.1 uncultured Anaerolineaceae bacterium
TTCAACTCCGCTTCTCGTTTTATGTTTTTAAAGAACTTTTCGTGAGGTACTTAAGCACGCAAAGTGCGCAAAGCTTTTAAAATATTCATTGCGGTCTTTGCACTCTTCGCGGTTCGCGAAGGAATACTGTATGACACAATTTGACTTTCGACTTTCATCCCTGGCTGACGAACTTCTCTCGGCAGGCTGCATCAAATTCGGCAATTTCACACTCAAGTCGGGGCTGAAGTCTCCTGTCTACATTGACTTACGATTGATCATCACCTATCCCAAGCTGCTTGAACAAGTCGGCGCGGCCTATTTGCCACTGCTCGAAAACCTCTCATTCGATCGAATTGCTGGGCTGCCCTACGCCGCCATCCCAATTGCAACTGCCATCTCTTTGGCGGGTGACTATCCCATGATCTACCCGCGTAAGGAGATCAAGGACTACGGCACCAAAGCCCAGATCGAAGGCGAGTATCATTCTGGAGAAACCATCGCTGTGATTGATGACCTGGCTACTACCGGTGGAAGCAAATTCGAAGCCATAGAAAAGCTTAACGAGGCCGGGCTGATTGTCAAAGACGTGGTCGTGTTGGTGGACAGGCAGTCAGGTGCCCAAGAGTCGTTGGCTGAAACGGGCTACACCTTGCACGCTGTACTAACTATAAGCGAGATATTGGCTCACTGGGAAAAGACAGGTAAGGTGGAAAAAGACAAGATCAAGGCGACGAGAACTTTTTTAACCCAAAACAAATAACGAGGAAAAATGTCTAATCTAGTGGTCAATGTGGCGGTAATTCGAGATTGCAAAATATTAATGACACAACGCGAAGATTTTGAAACCTGGATTTTGCCAAGCGGGGGCGTTGAGGATGGGGAAAGCATTGCTCAAGCTGCCATACGCGAAACTAAGGAAGAAACAGGGCTAGATGTTGAATTGACCAGATTAGTCGGCATTTATTCACGCTTGGGTACTTTGCCAGATATTCATGCTGTATTGTTTGTGGCAAAACCTTTTGGTGGTGAGATTAAATGTCAGGAAGGTGAGACAATCGCTGTGGAATGGTTTCCGTTCGATGACCTCCCCAGTCCACTTTCTGTTGGGCACGAAAAAAGAATTAATGATGCCATAAAGGATGTTGGGGGTGGAATTAGTGTTTTACAAGATATCCAATTACAAAAAAGCCCTGAATTTTTTCATCGAAAAGAGCTATACAAACTACGAGACAAGTCTGGGCTTTCTCGGCAGGATTATTACCTGCAATTGGTCGAGGGCATCAGTTATGATGAGGAAGTTGAAGTTGGGGATGTATAAACTCTTCCGCTCTCTCCTCTTTCGACTTCCCCCAGAAACCGCCCATCACTTGACGCTGCAATTGCTGCGGATCGGTGGTGTTCAGCCGATCAACTCTCTATTGCAGACGATGTTTTCTGTGCCTCCAAATCCTGTCCAAGCCTTTGGTCTGACCTTTAAGAATCCCGTTGGTCTGGCGGCAGGATATGACAAGGACGGCATCGCTGTGCAAGGACTGTCCACGCTGGGATTTGGGTACATTGAAATTGGGACAGTCACGCCACGTCCGCAGGCGGGTAACCCAAAACCACGTATCTATCGACTGGTGGAGGATGAAGCAGTTATCAATCGTATGGGATTTCCTGGGAAGGGGATGGAATCTGTAGCAAAATCATTGCGAGGAGCCACAAGGTGGCGACTCGGCAATCTCCCAGCAGATGAGGAGATTGCTTCACCTACTACACAGGTTCGCAATGACACTGTTAAGGGGGTAAACCTGGGAAAAAATAAAGATACACCACTTGAAGAAGCTGCCAGCGACTACATCATGCTAATGCGGACCTTTTCCCCATTGGCCGATTACCTGACAATCAACATCTCCTCACCAAATACCATTGGACTGCGTCGCTTACAAGGACGAGAAATGCTGGAAGATTTGCTTGGACAAATTGCCGCTGAACGCCTAAGGTCAAATATCTCGTGTCCGATTCTTGTCAAACTTGCTCCTGACCTGGGCGACAACGAACTCGAAGATGCTCTGGGGGTGATTCTCGACTCCTTTATGGATGGTATCATCGCAACGAACACCACATTAGAACGCGAGGGATTGCTTTCAAAGCACCAACTTGAAACAGGTGGATTAAGCGGGAGCCCGCTCGGGGTTCGTAGTGAAGCGATGCTGAAAAAGATCGTCAAACGCATAGATGGTGAAATACCTATTGTCAGCGTGGGCGGTATCATGACTCCCGAAGATGCAAAACGCCGCCTGGATATGGGGGCGACGTTGGTGCAAATCTATACCGGCTTAATATATCGTGGGCCAGGATTTATCAAGGAAATTGTGAAATCATTGTGATGGCTGCTCGCTATTTGACTTTGCGGTTTTCTTAAACTCCTCCGGGGTGGCTTCCATGTGTTTGGCGATCATCAACAGAAATTTGCCCTGTGTAAACGAATGCAGCCATCGTCCGGCAGTTTGTCCGGCTTCGGAAGCGAGCGCGGCATCCAAATCTTCACGTGAGTCAAAATACAACTCATGAACTTTCATGTAATTCATATTCGGCGGGCCAAATACAAGCTCATCCACATCGCATATCACTTCCTTGCGCAAGCCCGGCATTTTCTCGGCCATTCCTAAAAACTTTTGCCAGCCTTGTTCAAAGGTAACCCAGGCAAAGGGTTGTAAAAAAAGGATCACTACTTTGTACATTTCTTAAACTCCTGTAAGGATTATACAAGACCTTTTGTGGTATCATACCGCCGCAAAAGGAAATCAAATGGACGACAAAATTACAATCATCGAAGGTCCACCTCCCGTTTTTGAACAGGTTCAGGATGGCTGGGCCATGAGCCTCAACGAAGGCCCCCAATTAAATGTTGCCGCCCTCACCCGCCTGCGCACCTTTAATGGTCCTGCGCTGATCGAACGCTGTTACCGCGCCTGGAATAAGCAAACACCCATTCATTTGCACTATCGTGACGATATGGGATTAGAACAGACCGCGCCTATCATGGCAGCGCGCAATGTTGAAACCGACGATGGACACGTATTGCTCTTGTGGGTCTATCTTGATAGCGAAGATGTCGAATACGAGATAGATGTAGGCGACGACGACAACTTCGAAGATGACTTCGACGAATAGAATCTGACCGGGCTGTGAAGCCCGGTCTTTGATACCCATCACGGCTATAAACTGCACTTTCTTACTAAAAAAAACGCACTTTATGGCCACGGGCGTTATATAATAGGGACATGTCCACGCTACTCACTGACCTTCAAGCTGCTACGCTGACGATCAGCCTCAATCGCCCGGAACGCGCCAATGCCTTTAACTTTGACATGCTGCATAAGTTGCGGGAGGCACTCAACGGCGCTGCGGTGGACTCGCAAGTTCGGTGTGTAGTATTAACAGGGGTAAGCAGCTCCTTCTGTGCTGGGCACGATATCACCGAAATGCTCGCCGTCCAGGGGCAAGAAGTCTCTTATCGAGAACATCTTCAACAAACCTACAACCCGCTCATTCTTCAGGTCCGTAATTTGGAGAAACCGGTCGTCGCAGCAGTCAATGGCCCCGTGGCTGGGGCAGGTTTGGGCGTGGTGCTGGCCTGCGATATACGCATCGCCGTTGATACCGCCACGTTCATGGTTGGTTTTACCGGCATAGAACTGGTGCCTGATTCCGCGGTCTCGCTGCTGCTACCTGCGCTGATAGGCCTCGGCCGGGCAACAGAGTTCACCTTCACCAACCAGCCCATCACCTCTGCTCAGGCGCTGGAATGGGGTATGCTCAATCAAATAGTGCCCTCAAACCAGCTAATGGATACGGGCAAGAAACTCGGGGCTGACTTGTCTGCTGGTCCAACTGGAGCTTATGGCTTAACCAAACGTCTCTTCAACAAAAGCATGCTACCTAATCTGGAAGAAGTGCTCGAGTTCGAAAGCGAAATGCAGGAGATCGCAAGTAATAGTGATGAGCATGTTGAAAGGGTGAAAACGTTTCTAAAAAAACGAAAGCGATCACCCTAATAGTGGAAACACATAAAATGGATATATTTGGAGTTTCTTTGTATCCAATTCGCTGGAAACGTGTTGTGCTGTTCATGAGCATATTAAATCTTCTTATTGCTCTCGAAGGGCTAGGAACGCTGGCGTGGCTACTACTCGAACCATCTGAGCCTGGGAACAGGTTTTTACTGGTCTACTCCTTTGAACGATGGATATTAATATCGTCAGTCAGTTTGTTCATAATCTTAGTTGTTTCTGTTCAGCGGTTAATCAAAGCTAAATCAGAGTGGGTTGAAAGGTGGTTAGGAAAAACCGAACAATTGCAGCATGGAAACTGGTTGCTCGGCATTGGAACTCTCTTTGTTTTTGTTACTGTTTTCTTAATAATCTGGCTATCGAAGAACGAAAGCTTTGAGCCATATTTATTACGAATCTTTCCATTGTTATTGTTAGGTACAGCTACAGTTGTTCAGATTTGGATTTTTCTGATCTTTATCATGCGCCGAAATGTTGTACAGATTTGGAAAAACTATTTTCCATTATACAAAAAAAAACAAATGTTCGATATAGCCTCAAGCAAAAAATTGCTGTTAAGCCTTATCGCGCTCTCTGTTCTTTATATCCTTGTACAAGTTGATGCATATCTTGATATTCGAGAAGCTGTTCCAATGGGGGACACCACTAGTTATCTTGAAGGGGCCAGCCTGCCATTAAGTGATCCGGATTTTTTTTCAGAGAGACGCCCCTGGGGGATACTACTAACTTATAAGATTTTAGGTGGTTCATTTGCAGCTATTGAGACTGCTCAATTGTTCGTATCCACCATTTCTTGGTTATTATTTATCTGGGTTTTTAGCAGGTCGGTCAAAACACTTTTAGGGAAGGTAGTTTGTTTTATCGTTATTTTGGGATTCAGCCTGACACCTACCGTACAGGTATGGAATCATACGGCTTTAAGTGAATCTTTTACGATTTCATCGACTGTTCTTATTTTGACAATATTGATTGCCCTTCTCCAAGATTGGAAATGGAAACTTTTTTTTCTTCTCATCTTCCTTTTCACGTATTGGATGAGTATTCATGAAGTCAATCTGTATATCGGCCTACTTGCTGCTCTTTCCTTTTTCATCCTTGGAACACTGCGAAAACAATTTCGAATCTACTGGCTGGTTTCCATTTGTATTGGTGTGATTTTTGTAATAAATTTTCAGCTTTCCTCAGCATATGGCTTGCCTCGTTGGGCTCTTCCCCTAGCTGAAGTGATAACAAAGCGAATTCTACCTAACCCTGAATACTTAGGTTTTTTTGAAACAAATGGAATGCCCGTTACTCCAGAATTGATGGCATTAAGCGGAAGATGGGCACATAGCGATAACTATGCAATAATAAATAGCGTTGAACTCAGGAGGTTTTCAAAATGGCTATTCGGCAACGGAAATGTTGTATATGCCAGGTTCTTGCTAGCACACCCTCTTTATACGATTATCTCTCCTCTTGAGGAGAAAAAAATCCTGCTAGCGACTGATTATAATAAGAGCATCCCCATTCCAGATTACACTCCTGCCCTACCGGCACAGATCAATGAGTTGGTTTATCCCATTGGGTGGTATATATTCTATTTTTTGTTAGCACTTATTACCGTGGGATTCATATTTTTAAAAAACTTGCGCACCAAAAATAGTGTTTATTGGTTGGTATTTCTTTTCTTTTTTATTTCCATTCCATATTTATATCTATCCTGGCATGGCGACGCACTTGATATTGCCAGGCATGCTGTTGTTGCAAACATCCAATTTCATCTGGGAATATGGCTGCTGCTCTTATTGTCCCTTGATAAAATAAATATAAATGATCAAAGAATACGAACCCGTCATCGGTCTTGAAGTCCACGCGGAACTGAGTACCAAGTCCAAGATGTTTTGTAGTTGTGCCGTTGTCGATTCTGTTTCGGCGCCGCCGAACGCGGCTGTGTGCCCAGTCTGTTCCGGGATGCCGGGCACGCTTCCGGTTGTCAATCAAATGGCAGTTGAATATGGTATCCGTGTAGCGTTGGCACTGGGTTGCACGGTCAACTCAGTCAGTATTTTTGCACGCAAAAACTATTTTTATCCCGATTTGCCTAAAGGTTATCAGATATCTCAGTATGAAGAGCCACTGGCCGAACACGGTAAACTCATCATCAACACTTCAGAGGGCGAGAAAACCATCCGCGTGCTGCGCGTTCATTTGGAAGAAGATACCGGCAAGTTGACTCATACTACCGGTAGCTCCCTGCTCGATCTTAACCGCGCGGGAGTACCGTTATTGGAGATCGTCTCCGAGCCGGACATGCGCTCGGTAGAAGAAGCGCGCGCATACGCTGAGACCTTGCGTGACATATTGCGCTATTTGGAAGTCAACTCCGGAGACATGGAGAAGGGGGTTATTCGATTTGAGTCTAACATCTCAGTACGGGAAAAAGGCACAGACGTACTAAATACGCGTGTGGAGATCAAGAACCTGAATTCTTTCCGTGCGCTCGAACGCGCCGCCTCTTTTGAGATCGAGCGTCAGAGCAAGGTACTGTCAGGGGGCGGCGAAGTAGAACAGGAAACCCTTGGCTGGAACGAGGCTAAAGAGACGACTTATACCCAGCGGAGCAAGGAAGATGCGCACGACTACCGCTACTTCCCCGAACCAGACCTGCCTCCTCTCAAAGTGGACGAAACCTGGCTGGAACGCATTCGCGCGGAGCTGCCGGAATTGCCGCGTGCAAAATTTCTGCGTTTTATCGAACAATATGCCCTGACTGAATATGATGCCGGTGTGCTAACTGCGGATAAAGAAGTTGCAGATTATTTTGAAGCTGCTGTTACACAAAAAACGGAAAAGGTAGACTCAAAAACAATCGCCAATTGGATGACCGGGGACCTATTTTCTCTCATGAATCAGGCTGACGTAACGGTAGCAGACCTAAAAGTCCTGCCGGAAGCGCTGGCAAAACTGGTTGAACTGGTAGCAGCGGGCGAGATCAATCAATCTACGGGGAAGACAGTCCTGTCTGAAATGTTCCAGTCTGGAAAAGACGCAGAAGAGATCGTCGAAGCAAGCGGGCTGAAGCAAGTCTCAGACGAAGATCTTATCGCTGATTTAGTGAAGCAGACATTGGAAGAAAACCCGGATGCAATCGATAGTTTCAAAGCAGGGAAAGAAACCATCGTCAATTGGCTGTTTGGGCAGGTGCTGCGCAAGGCGAAGGGAAAAGCCAACCCAAGTGTTGTACGAACGGAGTTGGAACGCCAATTGAAGGGGTGATATTCGTCCGATTTTTATATGAAGTTTTTATATTGACTGTGCTTGGAACCTCGTGTAAGGTTAGGGGGCACAACATAAAAGGCTATTGACACTATGATTCTTGTTTGTGCCATATGCAGAATTTGAGCGGGCCCCAGTCCTGGGATGCCCGCTTATATTTTGTCAAAACTATATAACGACTCTCAGGAGAAAAAATGTCAGGACAGATCAATGCTTTTGAAATGGCACAGGAACAGTTTGACAGCGTCGCAAAGACGCTCAACCTGGATCCCGGTATTGCCGAGGTACTGCGCTGGCCAGCGCGTGAGTATTCGTTCCGCATTCCCGTGCGCATGGACGATGGCTCTTTGCGCGTCTTCCAGGGCTTCCGCGTGCAACACAACGATGCACGTGGACCTAACAAGGGCGGCATTCGATTCCACCCGTCTGAGACGATGGACACTGTCCGCGCTCTGGCGACCTGGATGACCTGGAAATGCGCCGTAGTCGACATCCCTTTGGGTGGCGGTAAAGGCGGCATCATTGTTGATCCCGCGACGCTTTCCACGCGCGAGAAAGAAGAGCTGTGCCGTGGTTGGGTGGACGTGATGTGGCGCAATATTGGCCCGCGCCAGGATGTGCCCGCCCCCGATGTTGGCACCACCCCACAAATGATGGGCTGGATGATGGACGAGTATTCCAAGTTGGTGGGTGAATATACACCCGGCGTATTCACCGGCAAACCATTAGGTGGTGGTGGCTCTGAAGGTCGCACTGAGGCAACCGGTTATGGCGTAATCTACACCGTTCGCGAGGCCTTGAAGCACCTGGGTATGGACCCCAAGAAATCTGTTGCAGCCCTTGAAGGCTTTGGCAATGTATCGCAATATGCGGCCATCGGGTTCGTTGAGATGTTGGGGGGCTCGGTCGCATGTGTTTCCTGCTGGGATCGCCATGATAAGACTGCCTACACTTACAGCCACAAAGATGGCTGTGATCCGCACTTCCTGCTCAGCATCACCGATCAGTACGGCACAATCGACAAGGCTGCTGCTGAAAAGGCTGGTTACCTGGTGGAAGACGGTGAAGCCTGGATCACCAAAGATGCTGACGTGCTCATCCCGGCGGCCATTGAAGGCCACGTCAATGAAGATACTGTCAAGAAGATGTCTAAGCGCGTGAAGATCGTTGCCGAAGGCGCCAATGGTCCCTGCACGCCCGAAGCCGATGAGTTCTTCAAGGCCAATGATATTTTCAACATCCCCGATTTTCTGTGCAATGCTGGCGGTGTGACCACCTCCTACTTCGAGCAGGTTCAAAACGACATGAACTTCTACTGGTCGAAGGAAGAAGTGTTGCAGAAATTAGATGACAAGATGACAGCTGCCTTCCACGGCGTGCTCGAAATGAGCAAGAAGGAAGGTGTTTATATGCGCGATGCAGCTTACATGGTTGCAATTGACCACGTAAGCAAGGCTATGGAACTACGCGGCTGGTTCTAAGTTAATAACGTTAGGGGCACTAATTGTGCCCCTAACGTATCA
>CAZCPP010000166.1:0-8803 GCA_964500655.1 uncultured Anaerolineaceae bacterium
CCTTTTTGCTAAGCACCAGGTAATTGCCCAGAGACATGCGTTCACAATCGGTGCTGGCCAGTGAAATACGGTCTGTCATTAGCCGCATGGCGCGTGGCTTGAAGAACACTAGGATGCTGCCTGATGGGGTTTCATTTTTAATAAACTCGTAGGTTTCCCTGCTGACGGGATCAAAAGGACCATTGATTTCGCGCCCGGCTTGCAGGTTTCCAAGTGCAGTGCTTGTGGATAAAAAAATGAAAACGGCACAAAAAATCATCAACGTTGTATATACAAATATTCTTGTGCCCCGCAGTCCTTTTTTGGGTAACCTGCTCAAGCAATATCTAATGCCCTGGAAAGAAAAGTAAATAAACAACGGCAAGAGCGGGAATATAAATCGATAGCCCTGCCATTCTGGCCAAGTCCATAGCACAGCCAGATACAAGGCCGCGTATAAGACGAAAAGCAGATCTGTTTTGTATCTTGTAATGAGTCCGATGAAAAAGAGAATCACAAAAGTTGCGAAGATCAAGTCCTGCCCAGTCAGCGACGCGAAGAACTCACTGAACAAGCCTGAGTAGCTGGTAATATTTCCTGTCAGAATCTCCATTCTGAAGCCCTCATACAACGCCAGATATGAAGTCTGCCCGCCAGGGAAAAACGGGCTTGAAATTCCCCACATAATCACAAATGTTACCAGGATGACCATAGAGTCGCACACCAGCTGGCGACGTATTTTGCGCTGCCCCAAAAAGTGCAGACCTTGAAAGAGCAGCACACTACCCAGCAGGATCAGTCCCTGCGTGCGGACGAAATAAGCCGCGAATAGCGCCAAACCGGTGATAATGGCCAGCATAAGTCTGCGTTTTGGCAGCGTTTCCCGGGTGTACAGGTCTGCTATCAGCAGCGCCAGAGTGGAAAGAAACAGGAAGGGGATATCTGAGAGTATACTGTCCAGAAATAGCAAAAGTTCGGGATTAAACGCAAAAAGTGAAACGGCCAACAGGCTTTGGGTGGGTGAGAAGCGGCTATTTGTCAAAAAATAAAACACAAGTAGAAAGCCCGAATATGTTAAAACTACCACCAGTTTCAGTGCCAGTGGGCTCAGTCCCGCCAGTGCGTAAACCGGTGCCAGCATAAGCGGAAAGCCCCAGGGATACGCTGCCGGGCCGATTTGGTGTGAGGATTGGGTCACAGTGAACGTATTTCCGTCCACAAATTCGTCCATATTGCCATTTAATATGCTCTTGGCTTGCATGATGTAGGCGGCAAAATCGTCGCCCCAGAAGTGACCACGGGTGAGCATCGCCGACCCCAACAGGGCACTGCTTAGCAGGATAAATGCGAGAATAGTTATTGTCTTCTTTTGCATGCTCGGATTCTACACCAGAAATTTACTATTTCCTCATGGAATATATCTAAAACTGACGCACTTAGCGTCTCTTTCAAGGCTTTCATTTTGATGCCTGGTCATGGACTGCCTACGCTTCTTCCGGGGCCTGAACCGGCAACCGCCTCGTGAGCACCAGCCAGCCGATGAACAGTCCCATCACCAACCAGCCTGTGAGGCTGGTGAGCATACCGCCCAGCGCAGTGTCAAAACCAGGAAGAAGAAATAAAATGGGCAATCCGGCCGAGGCGTTTAATGAGCCGTGTGCGATCCCGGCTACCCAGGGGCTGCGCGAGTTTAAATACAGCCAGCCGAAGATAATACCGAGAAAAATGCAAAATCCAGTCATCAGGAAAATACCAAGGATGGGGTGGTCAGGATAGTTGTGTCCCTGGGCGATGGCAGGCGCGTGCCACAAACCCCAGATTGCACCGCTGATGATCAACGCTTTCCATTGTCCTAGCGGCATCAACTGGGGGAGCAGAAAACTGCGCCAGCCAATTTCTTCACCCATCGCAAAGATTAGATTGATTACTGGGCCCAGGATTAAAGCCTGAGCGATTTGGATGATCACCAATGTGCTCAGGGAAATGGGTAGTTGTGTGCCAGCTTGATCCATTTGCTCTTGCAAAAAAGTGAAGCCCAAATCGAGTTTCCCGGTGCCGATCAAGATGGTAAGCAGGCCTGTAAAAACTGTCAACAGCAATGGCAGGAACCAAGCCCAGAGGTAAAAGCGTTTGGGACCAAGTGTGTTCAGGCGCAAAGTCTTGAAAGGCTTCTTCTCGATAGCCAGGGTTGTAATAATAGCGGAAATCCCCGGTCCCCACATTGCCAGCGCCCAAAGACCGGTGACAGCCAATTGAAGTATGGTGGGTTCGAGTTCTTTAAGCAATAGCGGGGCCAGGAACAGCGGCCAAGAAATTGCAAAAGATAAAATGATGAACCAGGTCAGTGCTTTGCGTTGTAGCATTGTTGTGCTCCTAAAAGGTCATGCGATTGCTGTGCTAGAAAGGTGACGGTCTTGAACGTTCGCGACGGGCACGGTCTGACAATGGGCGTTTAAATACCAAGGTTACCTTGCCGCTGTTTTCGGGTGAAAATACAGAAACAGCTTCCCAACCATCCTCGCCCAATTCATTCAGCATCTCGTCGATGACCTCATCTTTGGTCCCAAATATGGAACCAACCGTTTGAACGTGGTATTCCCATTGCTTGAATTCATCTTTCATTTGAAAACCTCATTATTTCACGAGAAGTCGAAGCTTATTTTTATCAGCGGTGAATACAAGGGCTGTTTTTGTTTCACATGAAACACAGCCTCAAGCGTTAGTTTCCCGTTGATACAGCACATACGAGTAGACCAGGAGAAATATCGTGGAACCAAGCACCGGGGCTAAAACTAACCAAACAGCGTAATCCACGAGAATCGCTCCTATCAAAGCCAGGACACCGGAGACGATGAACAGGATTGAGCCAATGCGATGAGTCTCATCCCAAACGCTGTCACTGCTTAGTGTCCAGGGCGTTCGAATACCGATGAAGAAATTCCGCTTGGCTTTTCGCATCATCAGCCCGGCGAAAATGAAGATCAACCCCAACGCAGGCATCAGCGCAGCCCCCATGTTGAACTGGTCGAATCCCAGATTCCAGAGCAGGGTAAGAACATGCAGATAGACCAGAAAGAGAATCATGAGCGCAATGAAGGCATTGAAATACTCCCGGAACTTTGAGATGTTTGCCTTGAGCGGATCAATTTGCGGAATGACCAGAAAGAGGGCCAGCATGGCTGTGGCGACTATGGGCATTAAAAAGGTACCCCAAAAACGGGACATATATCCGTCCACTTGATTGGCGGCGTTCCAGTGCGAAGCCATCTGTTCTGGCAAGCTGTCAAAAACTGAAGCGCTGAATGCAACTGAAAATCCGATCAGGAAAATTGTAGTGAAGATTGTTGTTCGTGTGGACATGATGTTCTCCTTGATGTTTCACATGAAACATTTTGACTCAAATGTTTATAGAGCGAATAAATTCATTTATGTCATTGCGAACCCCAAAGGGGCGTGGCAATCTCGGTGCTCAACTAGCCTTTTGATTCAACATTGCTTGAGACTGCCACGTCGGCCTTCCCTTTCCCGCACGGGCCAGTCTCCTCCAGTGACACATCATAGTAAGGAAGAAATAACGAATCGCTAAATTAGCGAATGTTAGATGGTTATTCTTCTTTCGGCAAAGTCTGTTCAGCAAGCGAAACCATTCCACTCAAGCCGCCCAGGTTCATTGTGTCTACGGCGCTGCTAGGCACGATCACCAAGGCGCCTTTTTCTTTCAGCCCTTCAAAGAGCATATTCATCGCCCGCAGGTGTAGAGCTGTGGGATTGTTTGTGTAGGCTTGCGAGGCTTCAGAAAATGAGGCTGCAATCTGCTTTTCGGATTATCCCAGAATGACGCGTGCCTGTCGCTCGCGCTCGGCCTGCGCCTGACGGGACATGGTGTCTTCCAGATCTTGCGGGATGACCACATCGCGAATTTCCACAGACTGCACGGTCACTCCCCAAGGGGTGGTGCGCTCATCGATGATTTTCTGCAAATCTTCATCCATTTTGGCGCGGCCGATCAATATGTTGGCCAAATCCATTTGCCCGATGACTTCACGCAGCGCGGTCTGTGCAGCCCAGGCAATAGCGACCTTGTAGTCTTCAACTTCGAGGGCGGCTTTTTCTGCGTCCCAGACAACCCAGAAAAGCACGGCGTCAACGTCTACGGGGACGGTATCTTTGGTCAATGTTTTTTCCGCAGAAAAGGGCGTAACCATGACGCGGTGATCAATCCAGGTAGGGATGGTGTCGACAATTGGGATGATCCAGAACGGTCCCGGCCCGGCCAATTCTTTGAATCTGCCCAAGCGTAGTACGATCACTTTTTCCCACTGCGAGGCTACTTTCAGGGCAAACAGGATGTAGATCCCCATCAGTATTGTGATTGTCACGTAGATGCCGATCATTGTGTCACTCACGCTATTTTCTGACATGATGACTGCGCCCAATGTGCTGGCAATTGCGAATACAGCAAAGAGCATTCCTGCAATGCCGGAAATGTGTTCATCTCTTTTTGGCCTTCTTGACAGGAGAGTTTTATCTTTTAAGTATTTTGTGGACATGATGACCTCACTTTTTTTCAGATGATTTGTCGTTTTCGATTTGTTCTTTCAAAGTTTTGCTAATCTCATCAGGGCCGCATCCCAGGCGAAATGCTTCGTGCAGATAATCGCGAGTAAAGGCTTCTAGCGCTTGCTGTCTAAGCTTGTCTGTGCGCTCAGGCGGCGGGACTTCGAGGATATAAGTACCGCGTCCTTGTTGAGTTGAGATGATGCTGGCCTCGTCCAGCAAACGGTAAGCTCGTGCGACGGTGTTAAAGTTGACGCGTAGCTCTTGTGCCAGCGCACGCACAGTTGGGAGCTGATCACCTGGTTTGAGTTCGCCGCTTATAAGCTGCTGCTTGACCTGTTCCACGATCTGGGTGTAAATCGGTATTCCAGAACGGAAGTCAAGATGGATATTCTCAATCAGGGATTTCATGGCTTAGATATTGTCTCATTGAATAATTGAATTAATTGTATCATTGTACTAATTGTATGCAAAAAACCGTTTTTGTCAAGGGTTGGATTTAAGCAATTGGCGGAAAGTATTTTATCTAATTGTCGCTACGAGGAAATCAGAGCCTGACGGCCTGTGCCTTGAATGGGGTAAGCAGTTCCTTTTTTCTATCCCCCACTTACTCAATTTACTTGCTGCTAGCTAAACGCTCGATCGCTACCCCCAAACGCTTAATGCCCTCTTCAATTTCATTCGCTAGCTGAACGACAAAATTGAGACGCATCCAATCCCCCCCGCTTTTGAAATCCGGGAAAAAATTTCTGCCGGGAGCGAAGTCAACTCCTTCGCGGCGGGCCACTGAAAGCAAATCGTTTGAAGACATCTTTCTGGGTAGCTGCATCCAAAGGAACAATCCGCCTTGAGGCGTGTCAAAGTCTACACCAGCTGGCAGATAGCGCTGGATGGCTGCCAGCATCGCATCCCGGCGTTTGCGGAAGATCTGGCAGGATCTACGTAGATGTGCCTGATACCGCCCAACCGTGACATACGCCTCCAATGCGCGCTGAATTAAAGTGGATGATGTCAGATCGTTGACGTGTTTGAATTTAACCAGGCTATCATAAATCGGCCCCTCGGCGAGCAAAAACCCAACTCGCAGCCCGGGCATCAGCATCTTCGAAAAGGTGTTGGCATAAATGACCCGCCCGCCCGGGTCCAGTGCCTTGAGAGAGGGTTGCGTGCGCCCATCGTATCGCAAGTCGCCTACGAAATCGTCCTCCAGAATTGGAACATTATAGCGGTCAGCAAGGACGATCAATTCACGACGACGCGAGCTGCTCAAACAAGTACCAGTTGGATTGTGAAAGTTAGGAATTGTATAAATCAACTTTGGGTGGTGTTGCTGGAGCAGCTTCTCAAGCTTCTCAACCTGCATGCCTTGCTTGTCCATTGGGATACCAATAACATGAAAACTAAGCGCTCGGAACAGATCTAGGGCGCCGCCATAAGTAGGGCGTTCCACCAAAATAGTATCGCCTGACTTGAGTAACAACCGCGAAACCAATGACAACGCCTGTTGTGAACCAGCAGTGATCAGTATGTTTTCAGGTTGTGCCTGTAATCCCTGGCTGGCCAACACATGGGCAATTGTGGCACGCAGTGGAGCGTATCCATTGCTTTCGCCGTATTCCAATGCGGCAATCCCGTCGCGGCGCATAATGGCCTGGAATACCTTTCGAAAGTCATCAGCCGGAAACATATGCGAGGCACTAGTTCCACCGGCAAACCGTATCGGGTGAGGATGTTGGTCTGCTTTGAGTGTCTCATCTGCTTCAGAGTTGTTCTCATTTAATACAGCGATCTGCACATTTTGTTGCCAGAGTGGCCAGGCTGCATTAGGAGTGTCTTTGGGGTGAGTCGGTAGGGGCAAGGGTGGCAAGACGTAGGTTCCGCTTCCGACCCGTGAAAAGATGAGGCCATCCGCTTCCAACTCTGAATAAGCTGTTTCAACGGTAATGCGACTCACGCCTAGGTCATGAGCAAGTTGACGGCTGGCAGGCAGACGTGTATCAGCTGCTAAGCTGCCTGAAAGGATCCCATGTTGTAAATGGGATTTTATTTGTTGATATAGCGGGGTATGGCTTTGGCGATCAATAGGAATGCGCATGATCCTGCTCCTGAACGATTGGTACTGTGAATATATCATTTATTTATCAATATTAATAGAGCCAATTCACAAGAATTAGCGCCATTCCAATAATTGGACTTGTTTATATTGCCCAAAATTGGCTCTTAACATTAAGCCAATTATCCATAAAATTGGGTTGTGATTACTCCTTCATCTGATAAATCCATGCTCACCCGCGGGTATTCGATTGCTGTGCTCAGCGCAATCATCCTGTCGACGACAGCGATCTTCGTCCGCTATTTGACGCTGACCTATCAAATCCCGGCTCTGGTGCTGGCTTTCTGGCGAGCCCTATTTGTCGTATTAACATTGTTGCCAATTTTGGCCGCGGTACGCCCCGTCTTGTTGAGGGTCAAACGGGTTAATATTCGATTTCTGATCATCTACGGCTTTGTGCTCTCGATCTTCAACTCCCTGTGGACTCTTTCCGTCGCACTGAACGGTGCTGCCATTTCGACTGTTTTGGCCTACAGTTCTGCTGGATTTACGGCCTTGCTCGGATGGTGGTTTTTGAAAGAACGCCTTGATTGGGGCAAGGTTTTTGCAGTCGGGCTCACTTTGGGTGGTTGTGTTCTGGTTTCAGAAGCCTTGCATGTAGAAATCGAGGCCGCTAATCTGGTCGGAATCCTGACCGGAATCCTCTCTGGCTTGTTCTATGCTATCTACAGCTTATTTGGACGATCAGCCTCGCAACGGGAACTGAATCCCTGGACAACGCTGTTGTACACCTTTGGTTTCGGTGCAGTAATTTTATTGTTTTTCAATCTTGTTCCAGGAGATTTTTTGCCGGGCAAGGCAATCCACACAATGGACTTGTTTTGGTTGCAAAATTCCCTGGTTGGGTGGGGAATCCTGTTCATGTTGGCCGCTGGACCCACACTGGCTGGCTACGGTCTGTACAATGTCAGCTTGAGCTATCTCCCTTCGAGCGTGGCCAATTTGATCGTTTCGCTCGAACCGGCCTTCACCGTGACCATGGCTTACTTTTTGTTTGGTGAGGTCCTGAGCCCTATCCAGATTGTTGGCAGCCTGATGATTCTGGTAGCCGTTATATTTTTGAGAATGTATGAAGGCAGGCTACTACGACTATCAAGGAGTTCAGAAGAATTGACTCTCGCACAACCATAATCTGTGTGGACACTGTGGTGGGTTCGTCATATTGAAAAAGTCAACATGGTAGAATCCATCCGCAAGTTTTTATAAGGAGAACCAAATGGAAGAACAAACCGGTACATTTGCAGTGAAAAAGGGCTTGGCTCAAATGCTTAAAGGTGGCGTGATCATGGACGTCGTTACCCCAGAGCATGCCAAGATTGCAGAAGATGCGGGCGCTTGTGCTGTGATGGCGCTTGAGCGCGTCCCTGCAGATATCCGCGTGCAGGGCGGCGTAGCACGCATGTCTGACCCGGGTTTAATTGAACAAATCATGGAAACGGTCAGTATCCCTGTAATGGCCAAAGCGCGCATCGGGCACTTTGTAGAAGCGCAAATTCTGGAAGCGATTGGTGTTGACTATATCGATGAGTCCGAGGTGTTGACGCCCGCAGATGAGGCGCACCACATTAACAAACACGACTTCAAAATCCCGTTTGTGTGCGGTTGTCGCAATCTAGGTGAAGCCCTGCGCCGAATAGGCGAGGGAGCGGCTATGATCCGTACAAAGGGCGAAGCTGGCACTGGGGATGTGGTTGAGGCTGTGCGACATGCACGCTCGGTCATGGGCGCAATCCGCCACCTGACTACCATGGTAGGTGAGGAATTGATGGCCTATGCCAAGGAAATTGGCGCGCCCTATGAACTGGTCAAAGAGACCAAAGAGCTTGGCCGAATGCCGGTAGTGAACTTTGCAGCTGGTGGCGTAGCCACACCCGCTGATGCTGCCTTGATGATGCAGCTCGGCGTAGACGGTGTCTTCGTTGGCTCCGGCATCTTCAAATCGGGTGATCCGACCGCACGTGCCGAAGCGATTGTCAAATCGGTGACACACTATCAGGATGCAAAAATCCTGGCTGAAGTCAGCCGCAATCTAGGCGAACCGATGGTCGGTCTTAACGTCTCACAGATGCCCGAAGAAGAGAAGATCGCCGGGCGCGGTTGGTAATACCTTGTAGGGGCGAAGCATGCTTCGCCCCTACAAGAGAAATATAAATA
>CAZCPP010000167.1:0-8701 GCA_964500655.1 uncultured Anaerolineaceae bacterium
CGCATTAAATTGCATAGCCTCTATCCAACAATTGATGTTTGCTAAGCTACTAGTTATTCCAAACCAACTATCATCATCAGATTATTCCGAGATCGTAACCAGACTCTCGACCTGGTGTCCGGTTCAACGGAGAGGGGTGAAAATCGAAAGTTCTGGGGTCACAAGTATTCCACAATCATCAGACTCAGGAGAACGTACTTCACCCAGATCACCTTTCTATCAACGAAGTTATGGTACGCTTGGAGCCGGTTTGTTGGTTGGCAGCCTCATAGGCGTACTCCCGGGATTGTTCATCATTATTGATTGGAGTAGTGATCGACAGGTGCCAACGAACATAGGCGTGATGATTCTGATAGCGTATCTGGTTACCATGGCGATTTCAATGGTTGGCTCTGTCATTGTTTTTGGATGGATAGATTATTGGCTTTCAAGGGCTGGCTTGGGAAAACCCATTCGCTCAGCAATCTGGATTGGTATCGCGGCTGCAATAATGCTTTGCGCCCCAGTTTATGTTGCAAGAATGAACATTGTCCTTGGGATCGTAACCGTACTGGGGGGATCGATCATAGCTGCAGGGATCGCCTGGTTTATCAACACTCAACAACTCAAGAGGGGCACTAATCTTGCACACCCACAATCTACCGATCTGGAACTACAGAAACTTAGATCTTTTATCCAAAAAGGCGATGGAGCAGCAATCAAAGGCCTTTATCGATTTACTGCGAATGAATTTCTATGGTCTTCTGGTTATTCAAATATGGCAAAATCAAAATTCTGGATGGAACCCCGGGTAATTTCTGTTTTGTTACCACGCTCATTGGATCATGGTGAAGTTGACAAAGGTTTCTCCTCCCATGAATATCAAAACAAAATTAATTACTTCACCATTAGTGAAAAAGGGATAACTTGTGGCGTGGAAGATACTAAAAAACAGACTGCCAATTGGTCAGATTTGGATAAAGTAATAAAAACACCCAAAGGGTTTTTAGTCTACTGGAAACCCAAGGTCTTTGACTGGATCCCAAATCATGCCTTTTTCTCAAGAAGGGATACCGATCAATTCACCAGGCTGGCAAAGAAATCCACGCAATACTCAGAAATTCTCTGATGAGTGACAACCAAATATCCTTCCGCCCGGTAGATGAAACCTCCGCGCGCGAATTTGTTCAGTGGCTATACGAAAAACCTTACGATATCTACAACTGCCCTCCAGAGCGCGTTGTAAAGGCCATCCAATACAACATTGACCCGCTGAACAATGTTTACACCATGTTCAGTCAAAATGACGAGCTGATCGGTTATTGCAGCTATGGGAAGGACGGCCAGGTTCCGGGTGGGGATTACAGAGAAGAGGCGCTGGATATCGGCCTGATGATCAAGCCCGAACTGACCGGCCAAGGCATGGGGGCAGCATATGCTGAAGAAGTCGTCAGAAATGGGGTTGCCAAATATACCCCTTCGAAATTGCGAGTGACGATTGCCGCTTTCAATAAACGAGCCTTTCGCACCTGGGAAAAGAACGACTTTCAGCAAACTCAAACCTTCAAAAGAAAGCCAGATGGGATGAAATTTGTTATTATGGGGAAGAAAGTTTAGACCAAATTATTAAGTTATGGGCTGATTATCTTGCTGTCATTGCGAAGGAGCGCAGCGACTGACGCAATGACATCACTTACCTCTTTGCCACTGCCTGGAAAAAGAACTATAGACTACAATTTTTATAAACGGAGGGCACGATGACTGAATCAGCACTACAAGCACTATCAATATTACGGGATCCCAACCAGTTTAAATGGTACGTAATCCCCCTTTTGGCGTTCGTCTTCTACGTCTACACCGTAGAAGCTGAAAAACGCAACTGGAACATTATCCTGGCCGGCCTGGCTTTCTGGGGCATGGACTGGTTCAACGAGATCGTCAATGGCGTGGTCTTGCGCGTGACCGGGTACGCGCCTATCTGGAGCGCGCCGGCCGACACGGCCTACTTGATCTTTGTCGGCTTGAACATCGAAATCATGTTCATGTTCGCGGTTTCTGGCATCATCTGGACCAAGATGCTGATGCCCAACAAGGAAGATAAAATCCTGGGAATGCCCAATCGTTGGGTAGTGGCTGTCGGCGGGGCAGCTTTTTGTGTCTTTGTGGAATACTTCCTGAACGCCGCCGGCGCACTGACCTGGGAATGGCCCTGGTGGAACCGCTCTGCACCCTGGTTGATCTTCCTGTTCGGTTACCTGACCTTTTTCATCGCCGCCTTCTGGGTTTACGATATGGAGTCTTATAAGAAGAAGCTCTGGACCGTTGGTACAATCTGGGGCCTGGATTTGATCCTGGTGATCATCTTCATGGGCTTCCTGAAGTGGATCTAAACTAGAGGCCTATTATGAAAAAACCGCTTTTATTCACTATCATAGCAACGGCTATCCTGCTGAGTACGTTACTAGTCGCATGCGTTGCAGACCCGCTACCTGCTATCACTGAAGACCCGGAAACCATAACCATATTGCCAACTCCGCAATATGAAGGTGCTGTTTCAGTAGAAGAAGCTTTACTGAGACGCAGGTCAGTTCGGGACTATACCAACCAACCCCTGACGCTGGTCGAAGTATCTCAATTGCTTTGGGCCGCGCAAGGAAAAACAGAATCCGACGGAGGCGGGCGCACAGCTCCTTCTGCTGGCGGGCTCTACCCCCTTGAAATCTATCTTTTAGCCGGGAAAGTCACCGATCTTTCAGCAGGTATCTACCGCTATATTCCGGATCAGCATGCAGTCGAATTGATCGTCTCAGGCGATCATCGTTTGGCATTATATGAATCGGCACTTAAGCAAGGAGCTGTAAAAGATGGGGCCGCGGTCATTGTTATCGCAGCCATCTACGAGCGCACAACTGTCAAATACGATCAGCGGGGCATTCAATACGTTCATATAGAAGTGGGTACAGCTGCACAAAACATTTATCTACAAGCAGTAGCGCTCGACTTGGGAACCGTATTCATCGGCGCATTTGAGGATGATCAGGTCCAAAAAGTGCTCCTCTTGAGTGAGGACGAAATCCCGTTTGCTATCATGCCGGTAGGTAAAAAATAACCTTCCTGCCATGAAAACGGCACAAACGCCGGCTCTACGCACGCTCATCCTGCCCCTCTTCCTGATCTCTGCCGCCACACTGACGTTTGAAATCACGCTCACGCGCCTGTTCTCGGTCGCGCAGTTCTATCACTTCGCTTTCATGATCGTCAGTATCGCGCTGCTGGGATTCGGAGCCAGCGGTACCGCGCTGACGATTTTCCCTGCACTGGGACGAAAAGATCCCCGCCACAGCCTTGCAATGCTCGGGCTGGCTACCGGGCTCAGCATCCTGGGCGCGTACCTGCTGACCAATAAGCTGCCTTTTGATTCGTTTAGCATCGCCTGGGATCGTATGCAAGTTGGGGTTCTGATCTCCCACTACCTTGCCCTGGCAACGCCATTCTTCTTCAGTGGTATGGCGATTGGCCTGCTGTTGGATGTCTTTCCCAAATCCGCCGGGAGGACATATGCCGTCAACCTGCTGGGCTCAGCCCTGGGATGTGTGTTTGCCCTGCTAGCGCCTCCTTTTTTGGGCGCTGAAGGAACCGTCACGCTGAGCAGTGGGTTGGCCGCCCTGGGGGGACTCATCAGCTTGAAGAGGAGGGGTAAGTCCAGGCTTGGCCTTGAAGCGCCTTTCATTCTCCTGCTAATTTTTCTTTGCTTCGACCTGGGTCTGCGACTCGTTACCAGTTCTGGCTTCCCCTTCATGAAATTGCATATCTCACCGTACAAAGGCTTTTCCTACGCGATGCAATACCCAAGCGCCGAAATAACTTATAGTCGCTGGAACGCCTTCTCGCGAGTGGATGTGGTTCGCAGCGGAGGTATTCATTCCATCCCGGGGTTGAGTTACCGCTATCTAGAACCGCTCCCGCAGCAGGATGGCCTGCTCGTGGACGGAGATGATTTAAGCGCTCTCCTACCCGAGGATGCAGATTTAGCCTTTAGCAACTACCTGCCCATGGCCATAGCTTTCGAACTACGACCCCAGGCCAATACACTGATCCTTGAGCCACGTGGGGGCCTCAACGTTTTATCTGCACTGGCTCTGGGAGCCAAGCACATAACCGCCGTTGAAGGTAATCCATTGATTGTTGAAGCGGCAGATCACGTTTATAGCAAACCAAACGTGGAAGTAATCATCGAAGCAGAGCGCACCTATTTGCGACGCGAACGAGAACGAACCTTTGATGTGATCGTATTTTCTCTTACGAATTCCTATCATCCGGTACGCTCTGGCGCCTATAGTTTGGGGGAAGACTACCGCTACACGATCGAAGCCTTTCGAGACACCCTGGCGCGCCTGAACCCGAACGGAATAATGGTGGTCACGCGCTGGCTGCAAGACCCGCCTAGCGAAGGTCTGCGGACATTTACTCTGGGGGTAACCGCCATTGAAAACAAGGGTGGGAATCCGGAGTCGCGGATCGTTGCCTTTCGCGGATACAACACGATCACATTTCTTTTAAAAAATAACGGCTTCACAGCTGATGAATTAAACGCCGTTCGCAGCTTTGCATCTGAGCGCGCCTTTGATCTTGTCAACGTTCCTGATATCCACCTCGAAGAAACCAATCGCTATAACATTCTGTCCGAACCAATATATTATCAGTCCTTCAACAAACTTCTCAATACGCATCCTCGTGAGGACTTCTACGAAGCCTATCCCTTTAATGTGCGCCCACCTACCGATGACCATCCCTTCTTCGGTCACTATTTCAAGTGGTCGCAAACCGGGCAAATTTTGGCTGAATTTGGGCACACCTGGCAACCTTTTGGCGGTGCAGGTTATTTCGTCATCCTGGCTTTGCTCGCACTGGCCACTCTCATGGCTGGATTGATCATCTTGCTACCGCTGGTCATTCGCAAACCCATCAAAGGGTCTAAGACTGGTAATCGGGTATCAATCATCCGGCCTCTGCTCTATTTTGGTTTCATTGGCCTGGCTTTTCTGCTGGTGGAAATTCCCCTGCTTCAGCGCTTCATCCTTTATTTGGGAAACCCAGCCTACGCACTGACTGCAGTGCTGTTTTCCATCCTGTTATTCTCCTCGCTTGGTAGTCGACTAAGTGATATTATTCCACATCGTGCTGCTTTACTAGTACTAACAATTTTGATCTTTGTTGTTCCATACGTGCTGCCCATAATAATCTCATCCACCCTTGGTTTACCTCTGATCTATCGAATTCTTCTTACTGCACTAACCCTTGCCCCACTAGGATTCCTGATGGGTATTCCGTTCCCGGCAGGTGTTCAGTGGTTGCAAGCCCTTTATGTAAACGACCGAGAAGCAAATGAACACCCCCGCATCCCGTGGATCTGGGCAACTAATGGAGCAGCTTCGGTTGTTTCGTCCGTGCTGGCAGCTTTAATGGCGATGACATTTGGGTTCAACTGGGTGCTCAGGCTGGGAGCGTTGTGCTACGCGGCCGCGCTTCTTATGGTGCTTCTCCCGCTTCAATCCCTTCGCCGGTAAATGGCACGAATATCACCCCCCCCATATTGTAGGCTGTTACCTCCCCACCCACTTTGACAAACTTCCATAATGATTGATACCCACCTGGCGGGCCAATGGGAATAACCAGCCGTCCACCTTCAGTCAATTGCTCCACCAGGGGTGCAGGCAAATGATCGGGAGCGGCAGTTACGATGATGGCATCAAAGGGGGCATACTCAGGCCAGCCATAATATCCGTCAGCTTGTTTAACCTCTACCTTGGAGTAACCCAAATCGTCAAGTCGGATTGCAGCTAACGTAGCCAATTCTGGAACAATCTCAATGGTGTAAACGTCAACGTAGCCTAACTCTGCCAATACCGCCGCCTGGTATCCCGAGCCCGTTCCAATCTCCAACACCTTCTCTCCGGGCTTCAACGCCAATAATTCAGTCATCCAGGCAACGATATAAGGTTGTGAGATGGTCTGGCCATAGCCAATAGGCAAAGGATGATCTCGATAAGCCAAGCTTTCATCCTTTGGCGATATAAAAAGATGTCGCGGTGTAGTCCGCATCGCATTTAGAACACCCACATCAGTAACGTCACGCGCTTCAATCGTGCTTTTGACCATTTCCAATCGTTCCTGCTCATAGTCAACTTCCACAGCCTGCGTGGGCTCCTCGGTTTGGATAGGAGTCTGCGCACAAGCTACCAGAAGGAATGTCAACACCCAACTCCAGATTAACTTTTTCATACGGTCATTATCCTAGACGATTATTCCTAGACACGATGAATCAAATCATCCAGTGGACGTCTTGATTTCTCGCTGGGCTCCTCAGCAGGGTATCCAATCGGCAATATCGCCACCGGGCGATGGGCATCTGGTGCGCTTATTACTTGGCTAACCTTGCCTTCATCAAAAGCCCCTACCCATACACTCGACAAATCAAGTGCTGATGCCGTCAGCATGGCATACGTACAGGCAATGGTTGCATCCTGCAGGCAATAAAGCTCAATTCCACGCTCTCCATATCGTCCTTCCGATCGGGCTGCATGCGCACAGAAGACTAATACAACCGGTGCATGAGCGATAAAATCTTGTTCTAATGCTGCCGAGGCCAATCGCTTACGTTGATCTGATCCTGTCACTACGTATACTTCATAAGCTTGTAAGTTGCCAGCTGACGGCGCCTGATTAGCTGCAACTAGAATTTGGTCAAGTTTCTCATCTTCTACTGGCGTGCTGGTATAAGCGCGGATAGAATGACGCGCTTTGAGTACCTCGAAATAATTCATCGGGATTATCCTTGTTGCAAGTGGATTTCTAAGATTCCTCATCTACTTTATAGAGGACGTCACCCTCGCGCACCGGCTCGATGACTTTCATGGCAAAATCGTCACCTTTCTTCACAGAATCCACATTTTCATGCTCGATTTGCATTGAGGTTACTTTTTGAGTAAAGTCTGTCGTATGTCCAAGAACATGAATAGTGTCACCAATTTTCAATTTTCCCTTCACAGACATTACCGCCACACTTATTTTATTGAAATAGTGGGTTACATGACCAATTTCGACTTCCATTGCCTACTCCTTTCAAGGATATTTTAGAGAGTGCCTAAAAACGAAAGTAAGTGTCATTGCGAGCGAGCAACACATGCGCCTCACTGCGTTCGATGCAGTGCAGGTGAGCGAGCGCGGCAATCTCCTGGTTGCAAGGCAGATTACTTCGTCAGGCAGAGCCTTCCTCGCAATGATAGAAAATAACACTCTCTAATTTTGCCACTTCCATATTTAACTACTCACTATACTGTAGCATAAATCCATACCAAATTTCTAGTACCATTTATCCGGGATTAGCTAAAAAAAGGGGCTTTATTTCTAGCATGTCATTTTGAGCGACCGAAGGGAGAGAAGAATCTCCGATTTTCCTTTGAAATTTGAGATTCTTCGCCGCTGCGCGACTCAGAATGACGCTTGGTTATAGGTTAGCCCACCACACAATCCGCTTCCATTTATCTCTTACTAATAGTTTTATGGTAAAAATCCTTTATGGGTAAGAGCCATAAATACACTTCAAATTCATCAAGGGATACATCCCCCAGTGAACCAAGAATGCTATGTGGCCGCCAAATGACGATCCTTCCAGAATATGCTATCCAGGCAAACCATCAAGATCGTCCAATTTATTTCTGCACTGAATCTTGCCTCAATGCTTACCACGCTGATCCCATGCGATTTTATTGCGCTCATAGCACCGCAACACCCGATTAATCTCGATGATAATTAATAAAAAATTACTGGTAAGGGAGTCTCCATGATTGAACCACGTAAAAATATCTCCTACCTGCAAATCAATAGTAAAAAACAATCAACCGTACAGGGCAGCGCCATCGCTGAGTTTCCGGTTTCGCTCACCGTTAACGGCCAGGTTTGGACTACCTTCATGTGTACTCCCGTCCATCTCGAAGCCCTGATGGTTGGCTTTTTATTCAATGAAGGCATCATAAGTTCAATGGAGGAAGTCGCCGACGTCCGTGTCTGCGAGCATGGTGATAATGTGGATGTCTGGTTAAAACACGAGATCTCCAAACCAGAGAACTGGACTCGCACCTCAGGCTGCACTGGTGGTGTAACTGCTGTCGCCTCGGTCGACCGACCTGAACCTGTTTCTGTTTTAGATGAATTCAACCTGTCTCCCGGTCAGGTAAATCGTCTGGTCGGAATGTTGTTCGCCTCGCAAGAGCTCTACCGCGAGACTGGTGGCGTTCACACCTCCGCGCTCAGTGATGGTAAAAATGTCATTCTGTCAGCAGAAGATATCGGCCGTCATAACACACTCGACAAAATCGCCGGGTTGTGTCTTATGAAAGATACCTGGCCTGATAGGCGTATTCTGATCACAACCGGGCGCATCAGCTCCGAGATGTTACAAAAAGGTGTACGTATGGGAGCAAAGGTTCTCGCCTCGCGTACTTCCCCTTCTTCCCTTTCCATTGAGTTAGCCAAAGCTTGGGGGATTACTCTAATCGGATATGCACGACGCAACAGTTTTAATCTATACGCAGATTCTGAGCGAATTCTTCTCAAATCTACACAACCGTCCTGAAAAAGGACGGTTTTTTCATTCAACTAATCCAAGATTACTAACCTTGCACTTTAAGAATTAGATAGAGCCAATTGGCTGCAAATTTGC
>CAZCPP010000168.1:0-8698 GCA_964500655.1 uncultured Anaerolineaceae bacterium
TAGGTTCACCTTGCTGTCACACGCCTCTTGCGTTATTTCCGGTAGAGTCTAATGATCGGGAGTGTAATCGGCGGCGCATTGACCGATAAACTTGGTCGGCGTAACTTGATAATATTTGGCTTGGTTTTTAGCGCCCTTAGTACACTGTCCCTGGGTCTGGTCAATGAATTTTGGATGCTGTACCCATTAGGGGCGTTTACCGGTCTGCTTTCAGATATAGCCCATCCCGCCCATCAAGCCATGATCGCCGATATATTGCCGGAGAAGCAACGTGCTGAAGGATTCGGGATCCTGCGCGTGGTAGCGAACATCTCATGGATCATTGGACCAATCCTTGGCGGACTAATAGCCACCCGTTCCTATCTGGCTTTGTTCATCATCGATGCTGTTGTTTCATGCATTGTAGCTGTACTCTTCTATCTGTTCATTCAGGAAACCAAGCCCGATACTGCAACTGAAGCAGAAAGCCAGAGTTTATTGCAAACTTTTGCTGGATATGGCGTTGTCATAAGGGATTTCGCCTATATGGCCTTTCTCCTAGCAAGCATGCTGATGTTGTTGGCATACCAACAAATGTACACTACGCTATCCGTTTTTCTTCGAGACAATCATGGCATTGATCCGCAAGGGTACGGTTTCATAATGTCCACTAGCGCCATCACCGTAATTCTCTTCCAATTCTGGGTTTCACGGCGTATCAAAAATAGGCCACCCTTCCTGATGATGACACTTGGTTCATTTTTCTATATGATTGGATTTGGTCTGTTTGGATTCGTGGCTGCCTACTGGCTGTTCGCGATGAATATTGTCATCGTCACCATCGGCGAGATGATCGTCATGCCCACCAGTCAAGCCCTGGCAGCCAACTTCGCCCCCGAAGATATGCGTGGACGGTATATGGCCTTCTTTGGGTTGACCTGGGCGATTCCCGCTATTTTTGGACCTGGTGCGGCAGGGCTCATACTGGACAATATGAATCCCAATCTATTGTGGTACATAGCCGGGATACTGTGTGCCACCGCGGCATTCGCATATTACGCATTACACCTACGCCTCGGGACCCAAAAGCGGTTTGCCTCCGCGCCAATGGAAGAGCAACCCGTCCCAGCAGATTAATTCATTTCCCCGGCGCACGGCGTGGATTTTTAATTTCAGGGAATTCAATATAACATTTGTAGATGATAAAATAATTATTGAGGGTACTTTATAAGGAGGCACACATGAACAAATTCTTGAAGATCGCAATCATCAGCTTGATATGTGGGGTGCAATCGGCTTGTTTTTCTATCGCACCACAATCAGCAACGCAAACTCCAATCCCTTCTGCAACCCAACCCCCAACAGCCACATTCACTCCCTCGGTTACACCAACCCCAGTATTACCTTTTGCCGGAAAATTAGCCTATGCTTCCAATCAAGATGGCGACTATGAAATATATGTCCTTACTGCGCAAACAGGGATACCTGTACAGCTCACGCATAACGAAACCGATGATCGTTATCCCGCTATATCCCCAGATGGGGGTCAAATTGCCTACGTATCACACGTAGATGGACTCTATAAGCTATTCATCATGGATCAGGATGGGGAAAATTCCACCCTGGCTTACGAGCACTCTGAGCTCCATGTATACGATCCAAAGTGGTCGCCTGATGGCGCACAGATTATCGCCTGCATTGGAAATCGAGAAATTGAGACAAAGAATTGTGATATTTACGCAATTGACTTTGGCACTGGAAAAGCAACACAAATCACAGATCTTGGATATGCTATCTGCCCCGAGTGGTCACCAGATGGTGAGAAGCTGGCATTTTCATCTGACTTCGAAGGCGATCCAACTGTATACATCTCGAATTCTGTCGGAGAAGAAACTTTTGCCCCCGAGCCGGGCAGCGGTCGCTGGCAATTGTGCCCACACTGGATGCCTGAAGGAGGAAAAGACCTGCTTGCTCTCATGGGGATCACCGATAGAGTGTTGGTATACACTGCCTACCGCGCGGAAGTCCCCAGCATCATGCTGGCAACGGATGCGGGGCGCAGAGAGGTCATCCCTACACATTTTTATAACTTAACTGAAGCAACTAGTTGGACATTAGACGGACGGGGCATCATCGTCGAACGCCTTGACAATCCATCCCTGACCAGCACCAATATATTCATCGCTCAAATGCACATTAACCTGGTACTTACAGAAGAAAATTTGATTCAACTGACTGATACTGAAGGAGTGGATGAAACCGATTCCACATGGGGGTCCTAGAATCATTCATTTAAAAAATGGAAACAGCCCTGTCAGTTTGACAGGGCTGCATTTTATCGAGTGCGCTCTACATTGGGTCCTGTATCTCCGCAGCGCGCAGGGTGTTGCGCATCAGCATCGCGATGGTCATCGGGCCAACACCGCCTGGCGATGGGGAAACCGCGCTGGCGACCTCGCTGACCTCTTCATAAGCTACATCGCCTGTCAGGTAGTAACCTTTTTCTTTGGTATCGTCATCAACACGGTGCGTGCCCACGTCAATGACCACAGCGCCTGGCTTGACCCAATCTTTCTTGACCATTTCCACGCGGCCAACAGCAGCTATCAGAATATCCGCTTCGGCGCAGATTGCGGGTAAATCTTTGGTGCGGGAGTGGCAGATAGTCACGGTTGCGTTGCGCTTGACAAGCAGCAATGCCATCGGCATACCAACAATATTGGAACGGCCCAAGACAACCGCATTGGCCCCTTCCAGTTCGGCGCCGACCTGATCGAGCAGGTACAGGCATCCGTCAGGGGTGCAGGGAACAAAAAGCGACTCGCGACCTTTCTGGGCCAGGCGTCCAATATTAATCGGGTGGAAACCATCGATATCTTTGGTGATGTCAATCGCTTGCAACACCTTTTCCTCGTCAAGGTGATCGGGCAAAGGCAACTGGACAAGAATGCCGTTCACCTTCGGGTCAGCATTCATTTTCTTGACTAAACCTTCAACCTCTTCTTGGCTTGCGTCCGCAGATAAGGTATGCGAATAAGATTCCATCCCCAATTTCTCGCACATGCGTTTTTTCATGCCGACATAAACCGTTGATGCCGGATCTTCTCCGACCAGCACTGTCGCAAGTCCAGGCTTGGGTTTGCCAGCTGCAACACGGGCAGCCACTTTTTCTTTAACTTCCTCGCGGACTTGTTTGGCAATAGCAGTTCCGTCAATTTTCTGAGCGGTCATTTGTTACTCCTTAGGTAGATTCTGTGAAGAATTGCACGAATATTATACAATCTCCCCCCTTCCCCACAAAAGTGACATACGTCCTCGATGAATATGCTAAGGGTCTATGTTCAAAATTTGTCCGTGCAATCCATTTTCATCAATGTTTAGTAATTCAACGGGTGAGATTTTATTCCATAGCGACTGTGGAGCGGTCGATTTAATACGTAAATAATTTCCCGTTAGCCCTTTCATTTGCCAATCCTCGCCGTTCAATTGCGTGGTGGATTCCCATAGGACAGACAACGTCTGCCCAACAAAACACTGGCTATAGGTTTTTGCATTTTCTTTGAACACATCTCGTAAGACGGCATTGCGTTCTTTCCGGACCTCAGGCCTAACATGGCTTTCGAGCCGCATTGCCGCAGTCCCAGGGCGGGGTGAATAAGTGAATGCATGCCCACCTGCAAAATTCAGCTCATTGATAAAGGCAAGCGATTCGGCAAATTCCTCGTCCGTTTCACCCGGGAAGCCAGCGATGATGTCCGTTGTGATGGCCGCATTCGGCACGATTTGGCGTGCAGCAGTTACCAGGTCCTGGAAAGACGCGGTTGTGGTCTTGCGTGCCATGCGTCGCAAAGTAGCGTCACAACCTGATTGCAAGGGTAAATGTAAATGTTGACATAAACGCTCGTCTTCCCAGAGTCGGAAGAAATCTTCTGATAGATCCCATGGTTCCAGGGATGACAGGCGCAAGCGCTGTGTATCAGTATGTTTTAGGATCACTTTGACCAGGTCTCGTAAATGGTAATTCCATTCCTGCCCCCACGAGCCGAGATGCACGCCTGTGAGCACGATCTCTTTCGTGCCGCCATGTAGTGCGGACTGAATATCTGAAATTACTTCAGCGATCGGTCGAGAGCGTTCCTCGCCACGCGCGACAGCTGTGATACAAAACGTACAGTGATTGTCACAGCCGTCCTGTACCTTTATGAATGCACGCGTACGCTGTCGCAACCCTGGGAGCGGCTCACGGGCAAAAGGTTCGAGATCGAAAGATTCGGCTGGTAAATTTAGAATTTCGGGAACAAGGTTTTCTTTTTGCGAGTTGTTGACTACGCGCAGCGAATTGTTTAATGCAATCGCATCTTCAGGTTGAAGGGTAACCCAGCAACCAGTAGCTACAATCTCATCCACCCCTGAACGCGCTGCCTTGCGGATCTTCCCCCGTGAATCTGCAGCTGCCCGGGAAGTGACTGTGCAGGTATTAACCACAGCGATATCGGCTTCCTCTACTGTAGCAACGATCTTATGCCCGGCAGCGCGGAACTGACGGGCCATGGATTCAATTTCGGATTGGTTGAGTCGACAACCTATAGTGTCTAAGTAAACTTTCATAAACTAGAGAGTAGAGAAAAAATAAAATTAAGATCAGTAGATTGAAAAAACTGGTTGTATTCTATTCTCTAGTATTCATATATTCTACTACGGTTGTGATACCAAAAAATTATCAAAGATAACATCTACGCCCGGCTCGGTAAAGGTGCCGGCTAAGAGACCAACATCACCTGCGGCAATATCAGCATCCTGTGCTTGCGCAACTTGGTCACCGTTGACGTAAAAGGTCAATGTGTTGCCGATGCAGTTGGCACGCAAGTGATTAACCGCCAACCCGGTGCGGATCGCCGGATTATATTGCATTTCACTCTGGCCTAATTGGACCGCAATCCCACCCATGAATTTTCCGATGGTGTAAAAGCCATCACTGCTGACCATGAAGAAATAATAATTACCCTGCACAAATCGACACAGCAAACCAACACGGTTTTCATCTGGTCCCCTAAGCTTGGCCACATCCACATCAATGCGTACATCTCCATATGACTTTCCCGGTGTAGACCAAAAATTGGTCTGTAGCGCATTGACCAGAAAGCGATAGCCGCTGCCATCATAATCCATGATTCCTTCGGCAGAAGAAAACCGGTCCCAGCCGCTGCCTGGGTTGGTAAAATCGTCATAGAACAGTGTATCACCCGTTTGCGCTACTGGAGTTGGTGTTGAAGCTGCCGCAGGGAGAAATTGGCAAGCAGGCAAAGCCAAAGCTAATAAAATGAGCAATAAACATATTGGGCTTTTATTCAGCATGGCTGGATTTTATCAGACTTATTGGAGGACTGTTCACTAAAAATCAACAAAAAAAAGGCTCAAACTGTTGGTCTTCGGCCTCCTAGCAGTGACACCTTGCGCGATTTCTTTCTAACATTTAATAACGGGTTATTATTTAGCCAATATTATAATCCTATCAAAGCCATTCCTGATTAAATTACATATCTCAGGGACCACGTCGCCGGCAGCCGGATCTACAACAGGATCGGGAATATCGTAAAGCAACCCATCAGTTACTTCACTGAGCAAAAAGATGTTCCCTCTTTTGTGTGGGAATTCATTTTGCAAGGCCTCTTTTTGCCCAGCCTCCATGACAAGGATCAGGTTCACTGGCTGAAGTAATCCGGAGCTGATCGCCCGGGAACGATGCGCTTGAATATCTAGCCCAAGTTGGGAGGCCTTTTGGATCGCATCTGGCATGGCTGGTAAATCATCTTGCGTCCAGGTACCTGCGCTGGAGATATCCCAGCCCTGATCCAGCTGGCGTCTAGCCAATTCCGCTTTGAAGCAGGCTTCAGCGATAGGAGAGCGGTAACGGTTGGCAGTACAAACAAATAATACTGTGGGCATGTTGATATCCTCAATAGTCACTCAATCTCTAATTAGAATAACACTCAAACTGTGGCTGCAAATCCGTGCCCAACATACAAACAGGCCGCAGTGGATTGAATTCCACCAGGGTTTGCACGGATAAGCTTTCTGAAAGGTTCAAATCTGGGTACGTGTTCGTAAGTACGTCCCGATACCAGGGTAGTTCAGATAGCCCGTTTGAAATAATGGCAACGTCTGGCCGCAGGTCGTTTACATAATGAAAATACCACAAAGCAAACGTAGATTCATCCCCCTGGGTGACAATAATAGCTTGCTCTGGTAAGGTGTCCAAAACGGTTTGGGCATATTCTTCGGCGGTGTGATTGTTCGATAGATCCATCACAGGGATCGCCCAAAACGCACGTGCGATCACAAAGACTATCGAGCCTGTGAGCAGTAAAGGCCTTAGAAATGTTGTTTTGGAGGGCAATTTTTCAAGTACATACTCGCATCCTTGGCCGATCCAAATTGCAAAAGCGAATAAGGGCAAGATGAGATAGACATAGGAATCAGGCGAATAATAAATAATCGCAAACATAGAATATGTCAGCGCTAACCAAACGGTGATGAAATGCAAGCGCGAAGGCCTGAAAAAGACCACGATATATAGCAGCGCAATAGACAACCCCAATATGCCCATCTGGTCGATCAGGAACTGGCTCCACAAACGGGTGCCAGCAAACAGATAATCCAAAGAAAAATTACCCAGGCGATCGCGATACAAAGTTCCACTTGCCAGCCACCAAAAGCCATCCCAATCGACCGCATTACCCCAATTGACCGGCGCCCCGTTGCGCGCTTGCAAGGGCAGGGTCAGGTACACGCTCAGGCCCAGGCACAGGCCGAACAAGCGCCCCTTCAGCTGCTGAAAATAAGCTTTCCAGGGTACGCGCAGATTGGCAATACCACCTGCGGATGTGCTTTGTCGGGGTTGCTTCAAAAACAGGAGCGGGAGTAGAAATAGGGCCGTGAGATGGACCCCCAGCGCCAGACCCAACACGAGACCACCTGCGAAATCCCGCCAGTGAGATTCTCTATCATGAATGAACAAGAATATAACCACAACTGATAACAGCGTTTGCAAGGCATATACTTCGGTAATTATTGCCTGTGACCAGACCAAGGGAAAGGTGCCGAAGAGCAAGGTTGAGATGCTGGCAACATAGGAACTTTTGGTCTGAGCCAGGATCAAATGGTAAAGAATAAAGGCTGCCAGAAGCATACACAGGCCGGAAAAAAGGTTGGCGCGATAAGCTATCGACCCCAGTGGCAACTTGGTAAACAGGGAGGCGATCAGCAAATAGGTTGGATATCCACCCGGGTGCGGCACACCGCCAGTAGCCAGTGCCGCAAGTAGATCCCCACCATCGGCGCCATCGTTGGCCCAGGTCAGGCCAGGCGCGAGGGTATGCAGGTATAGCCAACCCAGAAAGATTGGGATCAAAAATGGCGCCAGCTTTTTAAGCCAGGGGAGCATAGGTTACAAAAAAGGGTGGGGCAGGCTTATGCCATGCCCCACCCTGAAGTGTGCTTTTAGCTAATTCGTGTTAGGTTTATTCTGCTTCTAGGGCCAGGACAACCGGATTCGGAGCGCCAGCAGGGACAGTTACTTCCCCGTCGGAAATCCCGAGTTCAACCCATTCAGAGCCATTCCAATACGAGACAGCGCTAGCGCCTTCTACGTCTACAGTATAGGCTTTGGTCAAGGTATCACCAGCATCTCCACCAGACTCGGTGCCTTCTTTGAAGGTTGCCTCATCTGGTGCGCCCTCAGGTACATCACCAGTGTAGCCAACAACAACCCATTTAAGTTCATCACCAGAAGGAGGCGGAACATAAGGTGGATCACCGCCACCAGGTTTATAATCGCTACCATTCGTACCACAAGGACGAGCGGCAGCTTCACCGGGCGCCGCAGCCGGGGCCTCACTACCAGCTATGAGCTTGCCAGCCCAGACGCCGGTCTGCGCGATCAGTACAAGAGCCAAAACTAGAGCAATTGCAATAAGAACTCGTTTCTTCATTTTCCTTCTCCGTTTCATAACTTAGATTAAACTAAATGTATTTTACAGGAAAAAGCAGCGCTCCTGTCCGAAATATGTTCGGATTTTGATAACTACCTTGACAATGTCACATTAGAGAGCCTATGTCACTGCCTCGCAATGACACTGTGTTTATTATATGTTTTTTTGAAGACACATTATGGGGTGAAAACAATTTCAAGCTGGATATCTTCACGTAATTCTAGATCAAATAAGATGTTATCGCCCTCATGCAACCCCTCTGGTGAAATGGATCCCACCTGGGCGCCATTCGGCAGGTGTACCCGTATGGTGACCGGCACAGAGATGATGCCAGCTTGCTTCTGGAGCTTGAGCCGGTAGGTACCCTCGCCCGCACCTGGGCCCGGCCCCAGTACTGTGGCAGGCAAACCGAAGCGGAAGCTGGTTTCCAGACTCTCGCCCATGCGCACGAACAACAGGGTACCGAAAACATCCACGTTTTCAATCTCTTCCCAATCGATAACGTCCACCCGCGCGGGGACATCCTTTTCCAGAAAGATCATATCCTCACGCGTGACGGCATGCGGAGTGGCATCCAATAACGTTGTACCAGCCGGCAGGTAAAGGCGCATATAATTGTAATAACAGCGCTCAATCGGATACCAATACACTACCTCAAAACGTTTTTCGCGATCCGTTGAAACTGTCGAAAAAGTAGGGGATTTTAATAACTAAATCCATGGAACCGT
>CAZCPP010000169.1:0-8655 GCA_964500655.1 uncultured Anaerolineaceae bacterium
CATACACCTATCTTAATCGCTTTCAATCGAAAATGCGTAACTACAGTTAATAAAGGGACATATTCGATGAGGACCTCAATCCGGGCAATTATTTTCTCCATCACACTGATACTCTCCTTGATTCTGCAACCAATTTCGAACGTGCATGCAATTACTGTCCCGGCTGAGATCAACAAGAAATTCACGCCCATTGCGATCGTATCAGGTGCAACCTCCACGCTGAGAGTTTATATCTATAACCTGAATCAAAACCCGCTCACAAATGCCAGTTGGACCGATGATTTGGAGGGTGTCCAGCCTGGTCTTTCGATCGCGGATCTCCCCAACGTGGTCAACACTTGTGGTGGTACAGTCACCGATGGAGGGGGAGGTTCACTAGATCCAGGGGATACAATCTTTCAGCTGAACAATGGAACTGTACCTGGCGAATCGTCCGGTTTTCCCGGGGAGTGTTACGTAGAGGTTGATGTGTCCTCCACCACACCTAGCAACCTGATCAACACTATTCCTGCCGGGAACATTAACCCAATAATTGCTGACCCCTTCTCATTAGAAGCTTGGACAATTGACCCTGACGGATCACCTACTATCCCGGTTCGAATCTGGAACACCACCCCAGCCAGCGCCACACTGAATGTGATCGATGTGGCAGACCCCTCGTTGAGCAAGAGCTTCGCACCCAATACGATCTTTGTGGGCGATACCAGTCAGTTGACGATCACCGTACACAATAATGACACCACATACCCACTGAATGATGTCACCCTGACTGACACACTTCCCATTTCAGGCAATGGAGATGTTGAACTGGCCAATCCGGTCAATGCCAGCTTAACCGGTTGCGGAGCCGGTAGCTTGGAAAATTCAGGTGGGGGTGCATTGAGTCCTGGCGACACTGATATCGTGTTGGTCAACGGCACAATTGCGCCTGATTCCGACTGTGAAATTACGGTTAATGTCACTTCCCTTGTTCAGGGCTCCTATTCAGGAGCCAATGCCAATACCATTCCTGCAGGTCCCCCTGGCGTAAATGGTCCCATCCAAACCCGTGAGGGGGTCACCAACGCCAGTCCGGCCAGCGCCGATCTGCACGTGCAGGCCTTTACATTGACAAAAGCTTTTGCAACTTCCCCGATCGCGGCCGGCGATACCAGCGTGGTGACCATCAGCATCCAAAATCACGCCCCCTTTGACTACACTCAGGCAGCTTTGGATGACGTGTTACCGGCAGGATTGGAGTATGTTCCAGGTTCGCAGTCGACCACCTGTGGGGCAGGAACAGTAACCATTGTCACCACGACAAATTCAAATGATACGGTGAGATTGACGGGTGGCACGCTACCTGACTCCACACCAGGCCCCCCAACCTGTACTATCACGGCGACAGCCAGGGCGCTCACCACTGCGGCAGGCACGTATTTGAACGATATCCTTGCTGGAGATTTATCCACTTTGGAAGGCGCAACCAACCACGCGCCTGCTTCGGCTAACCTGGTGGTTACGTCTCTGACAATTGCCAAAGACTTTTCACCGACTACTTTCGCGGCGGGGGAAACCACCACCCTGACGATTACGATCACTAACCCTACAACCAGCGCCTTTACGAACGCAACCTTATCGGATAGCCTGCCAACCAGCCCGAATACCAACCTGTATTTCACAGGCTCTCCTTCAACAACCTGTGGTTCGGGATCAGTAGTAATAAGTACAAACAATTACGCCAATGATACGATCGACCTGACAGGTGGAACTATTCCGGCCAGTTCATTCTGCGAAATCACGGCCACGGTGACCACCCTTCCAGGTTCCCCGGCAGACGGTCCTTATAACAACACGATATCTCCAAGTGACTTTTCAACTGATGAGGGTGCCACCTTTACAAATTCTCCCACCGCGACAGTTAATGTTTCCCAGGTCAGCGTTAATAAATTTTATAGTACTGACCCGGTGGCTTATCCTAATTCCAGCCTTTTGACCATCGTTATTTTTAATCCAGCCACGGGTGGAGCACTCACGGATATAGAACTGACGGACACTTTGCCGGCTGAACTTGAAATTGCACCTGCCCCTGCTGCGGCAACAGATTGTGACGATTCCACCGTCCCAATTTTGACAGCAACTGCCGGAACTCAGACTATTACCCTCGACAATGGATCACTCCCCGCTGCGCCTGGACCCGGCGCGGTAAGCTGCACCATTACTGTACCAGTTCGGCCATTGGTAAGTACTTCCAGAGGTACCTACTCCAATACGATTGATCCATTTGATGTAACAACCGACCAACTCGTGGGAAATGGCAACAGTGTTACCGCAGACCTGACCGTCCAGGCGATAGGCCTGAGCAAAAGCTTCCTGTACGCAAATTTCGAAGCGGGCGGCACCAATACACTGACGATTACCATTACAAATCCTACCGGTGCTGCGTACACTGGCGTAACTGTAACCGACAACCTGCCCGCCAGTTTTACATTGACAAATCCGGTCGTAACCAGTCTCAGCAATTGTGGTCCGGGTACGCTAACTGATGGTGGCGGGTTAGCGTTGGATCCTACCGACACTTCGGTGATGCTGAACAATGGCACGGTTGCAGCTAGTCCCGGTCCCGATTGCGTCATTACCATTGATGTCACTTCTTCGGTTCCGGGCTCATACACCAACACCATTCCCGATTCCACCTTATTTACAAATGAAGGCCCCACCAACCCCGACGATGTTGAGGCAGATGTTGATGTTTATACAATTGGGCAAGGTGTGCCCTCCACGAAGACCTTTCTCGACACCCCGATCAACATTTTTGGCAATTCGCAATTACAGCTAACCTTCACCGCGCCTGCTGATACCGACCTCAACAATTTTTCGTTTTCCGATACCCTGCCCACGTTAGGAAACGGTGATGTAACGGTTAGTAATTCTACAGCCCCCTCGTATTCTTCGGAATGCGGTACGCTGGGCGGGGCTTGGCCCCCGGTCAATGGAGCAACTACAATTTCAGCCAGTGGCGGCACCATCGCTGCAGGAGCTACCTGCACGGTGAATGTCTGGGTGACCAGCAGTATTGGATCTACCCCAGGAATTGATTATGATAACGAAATCACCCCTGCCGACGTTACCAACAACGAAGGCCGGTCGATGCCTGGCGACATCAGCGACACGCTGACTGTACAATCCCCCCCCGATCTGAATGTCACCAAGGCCTTCTATCCGGATAGGGTTCATCCCAATGGTCTCTCGACCCTGACGATCACGCTTGTAAATTCCAATACCGCTGACTTGATCAATGTAGAGCTCACCGACAACCTTCCTAACACTTCTCCCACGGACGGAGTGTTCATTGCGCCCACCCCGAATGCAAGCAGCACTTGTGGTGGAACGCTCGACGACGGCTTCGGGAACCCCTTAGTTGGGGGCGAGACTTCGGTGAGGCTGCTCAATGGCACCATCCCCGCTCGGGTAGGTACCGTTAACGGTATTTGCACGATCAATGTGGATGTACAGGGAAGGGGGGCGCTTACTTTTTACGACAACGACATCCCTGCTACCAATGTGACAGCCCAAATCTCGGGCAACCCATCCACATTAAATGCTAATAACAATGCCGAGGATAGGCTCACGATCCAAAATTTAGACCTTGAAATTGTGAAGGGCTTCGATCCGGTACTGGTATTTGGAGGTACAGACTCAGAGATGACCATCATTTTGAGGAATCCGAATGCTAGTGCAGAGTTAGTAGATATCACTTTTACTGACAATATGCCTGTCGATCCTGGACCTGCGGATGCGATGATCCTGTCTGACCCCCCCCAATTTCGATCCGTCAGATTGCGATCCACCCTCCGGTCCACCTGCTGTGCTAACGGGGGTTGCTGGTACCAACACGTTTACATTCAGCGGAGGTTATCTGGCGCCAAACGACTCGTGCACCATTACATTGAATGCGACCATGGTTGTCAACGGTGACCGGACCAACATGATTCCTGCCGGTGCGGTCACCACTTTCAACGGGGCCACAAATGGCACTCCCACTTCTGCAACATTGACAAACCTGGCGGGCGCAAGTATCGCCAAGGATTTTGCCCCTAATCCGGTTGCCTCGGGCTTGGGCAGCTGGTCGATTTTGACCATCACCATCCGCACTACCGCTACAGTATCAATAACCGGAATTGGTTTAGTTGACAACCTTCCAGCTGGCTTGCAAGTGGCAGGTGGCGCGGCGCCCGCACCGACCAACAGTTGCGGAGGTACGTTCTCGGCGCCTGTAGGAGCTACCACTGTTCAATTAGTTGGTGGCTCACTACCGATAGGATTCGATAATTGCTTCCTGACGGTGCCCGTCACAGGTGCCAATCCCGGAATCTACACCAACACCATTCCGGCAAATTCTCTGATTAATGATCAAGGTGTATCCAACAGATTCCCGGCCACTGCACAGCTGACTTTGACCGGATACAGCCTGGGTAACCGGGTCTGGTTCGACACAAATAATGATGGGTTGTTGAACGGAGCGGAGGTTGGCGTCTCAGGTGTGCGGGTGGAGTTGTACCGGGATGACGGAACTACACCGGGTGTCTACGATTCGGGTGATACGTACTTGAATTTTGAAAATACCGATGGTTCTGGCCATTATCGTTTCGATAACCTGGGCGGTGGCGACTATGTCGTCACTATCCCAAGTGTCAATTTTAATACTCCAGGCGCGCCCCTGGCTGGATACTTAAGCAGTGGCACGAGTATCGATGGGGCGGGTACGGCCGTTGATAGTATTGGTCCTGACCCGTATAATGACGTGGACAGTGATGACAACGGAGTGACCACTTTCACCGGGAACGCGGTTAATTACGTCTCGGCTCAAACGGTCACGCTTGGGCCAGGTGGGACTGAACCGATCAACGATGACGACCCAACGCCTAATCCTGGCGCTGGTGAAGCTGTGAATAATCAGAGCAACCGTACGGTAGATTTTGGCTTTTACCGTCTGGAATTAGGAAATCAAATTTTCCAGGATCTCGATGAGAATGGAAATTGGGATGGACCAGGCACTGATGCGGTCTTCCCCGGTACGAGAGTTCAGTTATTTGCCAGCAACGGTACCACCGAGATTAACGTTGGGCCGGATGGAATCCTGGGAACAGCGGATGACACACCAGGTGGTATGACAACCGGTGGGAGTGGTACCTACCTTTTCAGTGGTATGCCTGCTGGAAGCTATGTTGTACGGGTCTTACCAACCGGATATCCTGGCACGATAGATACATATGACGCTGCAGATAATGGAAATCCAAACATCAACACAGATGATAATGATAATGGTATTGGAGAAGGCCCAGGCACAACCTCCAGCGATATTGTCACACTTACTCCGGGGAGCACTGGCGCACAAGGGAACAATACCGTTACGAATACATTCGGAATAACCTACGATCCAACTGTTGACTTTGGGTATGTCACGAGTCTGGGTAAGTTCTTAATCGGCGGGGCCGCTACTCATACCAGTGATCCTCAAGTAGCAATCGGCGAGATCGTCACCTATGAAGCTGTACTCAAAATTCCCGCCGGAGCAACTTTTAATAATGTCAGGCTAGTGGATACCCCCCAGGCTGGCCTGGCCTTCGTGGATTGCATTTTTGTCGAAATGCCCGCAGGTGTTGACAGCGACAGCGTTGAATATGGAACTGGTAATATTGCTTGTAATGGATTTGACGGTACAACTGGGGGGAGCAATCCGTTGATCACAAGCTCAGGCGGGCAGATTACCTTTAATTTTGGCACCATCACGAGTTCTTCGGGTTCTCTCCAGGAAGTCCTCGTTCGGTATTCATTGATTGTTTTGGATATTCTTGCCAACCAGGACGGAGGCACCTTGACCAATAGTGTCACCTGGACCTGGGATGGTGGCGGACCAAGAAATACAATCGCCCCGATTGTCGAGATCGTTGAGCCGGAATTGACGATTGACAAGAATGCCTCGCCAACTTCTGCCTCAGTCGGTGACACCATCACATTCACGATCGACCTTTCCAATCCGGCACCTCCAAGTACTGCAGATGCCTTTGACGTAATCGTCACAGACCAAATTCCGTCTGGGTTGACCTTCCAGTTAGCCAGCCAGGGCTACTCGGGCACGGCGGCACTCACTTCATTTGATTTTGATGGGGTAGATACTCTCACGTGGACTTGGGATGTTTTCGGCCTCAACGAGACAGCATCCCTTACCTTTAATGCAACCTATAATGGGCCGCCACCAGTTGTCAATGTAACCAATGCGGAATGGACTAGCTTAGAAATTGATCCTGCCAGTCCTGGGCCTCCTCCGGTACCTGTACAGAGATCACCGTACAACGTGGCTGCAACTGAACGCTGGTACGATCCGGCGGCACCAGCTGGCGTCAACAGTTATGGGGCAAGCGCCTCGGTAACGATCGATTCGCTGATATCGGATCGAATCCCCGACACCGGGTTTGCTCCCGGGAAAGTAACCGAATTACCTGCACAACCGTCGAATTATGTATATTCCGAACTTGGTGATCTGTGGTTGGAAATCCCAAGTCAGGGTATAAAGACAACCATTACGGGTATCTCCCAGCTTGGCAACACATGGGATGTACAATGGCTATGGGACCAGGTGGGTTATTTACAGGGGACTGCATTTCCCACCTGGGCAGGTAATTCCGCTCTGACTGCCCACGTCTACTTACCTGATGGAACTCCCGGTCCGTTTGTGGACCTGCATAAGTTGCTCTCGGGTGACAAGGTGATTGTTCATGCCTATGGACAACGTTACATCTACGAAGTGCGTTCCAATCGAAAGGTTTCACCGCGAGCGAACATCTTCAAACATGAGGAATTCCCATGGTTAACGTTAATTACTTGCCAGGGTTACAATGAAGCCAGTGATTCTTACCGGTACCGCATTGTCGTACGAGCCGTACAGGTAAGAATAGAAGCTGATCAATAGGTAAATCTGATCGTAAAGGTGCCAGTCATATTTTTTTGACTGGCACCTTTTTTAATTCAAATATCCAGGCAGGAGACCGGCGGCACCCAGATACGCTCCCGTACCGTTGCTGCCTCTCGGCCCTGGCGGGGTTTGGGAGGCTCCGCCGCGCCGGGCCTGCCCGGACAGCCGCAAGCATACTCGAAGAGCAAGAGGCTGTCAATTCATGTGGAAGTCCCCCTTGTCCATAGTGGGAACAAATAACAATTCGGGTATGAAGCGCAAAAAGAGACAGAGTTACCTCTGCCTCTTTTTGTCCAATTAGGTTGATAATAATTAAAGCATTCCCATTTCTTTTTCAGCTAGTGTAATGGCCTCATCGAAGACAGATAGACCTTCGTCCACTTCTGATTTAGATATGCTAAGCGGGGGGGCAATGCGAATAACGGATTTGCCACAGCTCAACATTAACAGGCCACGTTCAAAAGCCAGGTGAACGATTCGCTCAGTAAGTTCTTTCGCAGGTTCTTTTGATTCCCGGTCTTTGACAAATTCAACACCAATCATCAAGCCCTTGCCACGAACATCACCAATGCTGGGATGACGCTGTACGATCTTAGTCAGAGCGTCGATGGTATATTGCCCGGCAGTAGCTGCGTTTTCCATATATTCTTTTTCGATCAGGTCAATAGTTGCCAGTGAAGCCGCACACGATATTGGATTGCCGCCATAGGTATTACCGTGTGTACCTCTCTTCCAGTTCATGACGGACTTGCGGGCGATGCAGGCACCCAGCGGCAAGCCTGACGCAATCCCTTTTGCAGAAGTAAGCATGTCGGGTTCAACTCCGAAATGTTCGATGGCCCACCACTTACCGGTACGGCCCATCCCAGATTGCACCTCGTCCACAATCAATAGGATATCGTACTTATCGCACAATTCGCGCAACGCCGGGTAGAAGCCTTCTGGTGGGACGAGATATCCACCTTCTCCCTGGATAGTTTCTACTAAGATACCCGCAATTTCGTCGGGTGGTATGATGTGATCCAGAATCTGGTCAGCAATATATCGCACTACCGCTTCACCATAATCTTCGCCCGGGTTGATCTCTAGCACAGGACGATACGGATTGGGGAAAGGGGCATGAACGACACCGTTCATCAATGGGTAAAACCCGCCGTGGTATGCCGGTTTGCTGGCGGTAAACGTCACAGCGCCCATTGTGCGGCCATGAAATGCGCCTGTAAAACCAATGAAATTCATACGGCCGGTATGGTAGCGCGCTAACTTGATGGCCGCTTCCACAGCTTCGGTTCCCGAATTTGCCATGAACGAGACGGCCGGCTCTTTGAAAGGCGCAATTTCATTCAACTTTTCACCCAGAGCGATCCATTTTTCGTGATAGAAATCAGAAGAAATATGCAGAAATTTTTCAGACTGTTCCTGAACCGCCTTGACCACTTTTGGGTGAGAATGACCGGTTGAAACCACAGCTATTCCGCCCATAAAATCCAGGAAACGGTTTCCGTCCACATCCCACACTTCGGTGCCTTTGCCATAATCCATCGCAAAAGAGTAATCACGCGGGTAAGATGGCGAGATCACAACCTGATCGCGTTCGATCAATTGTTGGGCTTTTGGCCCGGGTAACTGCATTATTTCCATTAAGCAACACCTTCGCCAAAAATAGATAAGTAGGGCTTCATGTAGTAAAGTTGTGTTCA
>CAZCPP010000170.1:0-8579 GCA_964500655.1 uncultured Anaerolineaceae bacterium
TTTCCCTTGTCGATTCAGCCTGTTATTCAACCTAAACGGGCAAAGTCCAGATGGTTTATCTCTAAAGAGAAAGGTGGAAATATGTAAGACTTAAGTCACTGAACAATCATTACTAAGTAGTTATAATTCCTTTATGAATATCCTTGCCATCATCTCCGGCGAATATGGCCTGAGGCATGTATCAAATATTAAAAAGCATGCCTCTGGGGATTGGAGCATCCAGCTCTGGAAGGCTCCGGCAGCTTTCCCGTTGATTATTGATTATCCAGAAGAGTTTCTGCCCGAAAGTTTTGGGCCCTGCGACTTGATCCTATCGTTCGCAGAAAACAAGTCTGTGGTCGAACTGATCCCCGAGATCGTCAAGATGACAGGCGCCAAAGGCGTGGTGGTCGCTGTGGATAATGAATCCTGGCTGCCACGCGGGCTGGGCAATCAACTACACGGTTGGTTGGAGCGCATGGATGTTGGTTGCGCCGTGCCCAAGCCGCTTTGCTCCCTTACGGAGAAGGATTACAAGATCACCCGCCGGGATCGTGAACCGTATGATTGTGAAGTCATTAGCGAGTTTGCACGTTTCTTCGGTCAGCCAGACATCCGCCTCACCATCGATGAAGAAACTGCTACCGTTGCCTTTGCTGATGTTCAGGTGGACGCGGTTTGTGGCTGTGCACGACACGTAGCAGAAAAATTGGTGGGTATCTCAGTTGATGAGGCCGAAGAAAAGGCTGGTTTGTTTCATCACCATTTTCCTTGTTTAGCAAGCATGGTTAAGTTAGATGATTACAACCACGATACGCTTATGCATGAATCTGGGCATTTGCTGCAAGAAAATTTAGCTGAACAAATAAAGCCGTTCAAAAAGACGCGGTATATTTCCCCCGGCGACCGCAGTGAGTAGAAAAATCGTGAATGTCATTGTACTGCCATACAGAGACGAGTTTGCGAGGAAATGTTTTGAGTTGCCGCAATGATAAAAAGGGCTGTCCAAAATTCGGACAGCCCTTTTTTCTAAGCTAAATGACCTAGGCAGTTTTCTTTTTTGTTTGCGAAGCATCACGTATACCAACCAACCTGTGCAACAAATCAAACCAAAACGGAGCACCTTGCCTTGCTGCTAGAGCACTGATTAGAAAACCAATCAACTTCATTACCCAACCCATGTAATCGTTTAATAACGGTACGTTGACCAGGATACTGCACTCAGTACCCGATAGAATTGCAAATTGTCCCTCCGCTGTCACTAAATTATTGCATAAACTGGGGTCATCTGTGGGAACAGTTACCCAACCGACTGGTATTGCCAAACTATCAAAATAGCCGGGCACTTCAGTGATGTTAGCTTCTCCTTCGTCTAATTCGTAAGTATCAGCCTGTGCCACCAGCGCCTGACGCATGGTGGGCTCACGCCACAGTTTCTGGGATATATTGATGGTGTCTATATTAAATACAACAGACAAAACGAGACCGATAAAAAAAGCTAATGCAAGCGCATTTTCTTTATACCAGACAGAGGCTTTAACCATGTTATTATCAAACCAATTTTCGACATTTTCTTGATATCGCTTGAGTTTACCTCGAACGTCCTTGACACTAAATGTACCTGCTTCTGCCTGGTCCATACCGGGGAAAAGAAATGTCAATAATTCTTCCAATTCTGGATTGAGAGCTTTTACTTGTTGTACGCCGTTGACCATATTACTGAACGAGATTGTGTTTGGAGTAGTCGATTGCCTCTGCTGACTCTCGTTCACCAGGAGTTCCATAGTAACCTGGGCAAATACATCACTTGGAATATAGGATGGCTTTATAAAATTGCTCTTTCTATCTTTCTTGCAAAGTTCCTTGATTGCAGGATGGTTATAAAACAAGTCTACTAGGTTCTGTTCACCTTTGAACATTTCCAGTATGGCATTTTCCAGATGTTTTGCGCGTATGTTGAATACCTGTTTGAACCAGTTCTGAATTTCCATCGTGGCTAAGCTGAGAACCAACCACATTACGACCAACCCTATAGCGACCTCAAGAATTGCATCCAATTGCATGGTGACCTCCTAGTTATAGATAACAGGCAAGAAATTTATCTTTACTTCGTAAGTATATAGAATATTTTACTGGATTACAAGCTTATACTTTTCCTTGACGTCCTTTTTGATTCATTATGCGTTTGATTAACGATATATATCCCGAACAGAGCTATGACACCACCGATGATTTGCAGTCCAGTTGGGATTTCACCCAGTAATGGGATGGCTAGAACTGCGGTCACAATAGGTTGGCCTACCATAGTTGGTGAAACGATGGAGGCTGGTAAATACCCGAGGGCATATGTGATCGACATATAGCCAGCAATTTGAGAAATGATCGCCGCGGTAAAAAATACAAGCCAGGATTGTATTGAATACCCAGTGATTGAGTTTCCAAGCGCTAGGTTAATCAGGAGTAGACCCAAACTTGCGCTAACACCCATCAACCAAAAATGCGTCAATGGGTTATGGTGTTGGCGACTACGCTGAGTAGACAGCATATAACCAGCATAAAATACACCAGAACCAATTGCCATTAGATCTCCTACTCCAAGGCGAGGTTGGTTTATAAAATCTGTCCCGAGGATCAAAATTGCACCAGCGAGAGCGAGTCCAAGTCCAAACCAGAAGCGTCTATTGAGTTTCTCGCGAAATAAAAGCCATGCACCAAGTGCCACCCAAAATGGAGCAGTATTTCCGAGTAATGTTGCGTTAGCCGCGGTCGTATAGTTTACGGATGTGTTCCAAAGCGCGAAGTCGCCTGCTGTAAACAGACCTGCAATAATTGGAAAGGTTATGTTTCTGCTATTGATTTTGTTGGTTTTAAATATATTTCGAACAAAAAAGGGCGTGAGAATCAGGCTGGCAAGAAATACTCGATATAAACCGGTGATCGGCCCCGGTGCATTTGCCCAACGTACGAACATAGCCGAAAAACTGAGCGCTAGAATTCCGGTTGCTAATGTGAGGTAGGGGAGCGGGTTGATTTTAGCGGAATCTAAATCGCGCAATGATGAGTTCATCCCTATGCGTGAAGATCTAGTTCCAACTCTTGGAGAAAACCTGGAAGCTCCGCCAGAGTTTTTATTGTGGCTTGAGGCTTGATTGAGGGGTCGCTTTCAGGATTTTCCACTCGTCGGGTGATCCAAATGCTATACATATCCATTTGGTTGGCTCCCTGTACATCTGCATCCAAAGTATCACCGACCATAGCAACTTCATTTGCGCGCGTATTTAAATATTCAAGTGCCAGTTCAAATATTCTCTGGTGAGGCTTTCGATAGCCACAGGCAGCAGATGATAACACCAGCTCAAAATACTCCCCAATATTAAATTTCTCCACCAGCTGTTGGACATCTCTATCATCGCCAGCATTTGAGATAATCCCCATTTTATAATTACCTTTTCTTAGAGCCTTTAGGCTGGGAATCGTGTCTCTTTCTAATTTCCAGTTCTTTTGTGTTACCGCATAATGTTCATCAAGGCTTTCACGGATAGTTGAGTCGGAAACTTTGGCGAAGCCTTTGTCAGATAATAATTCTTTTAACACCAAAAATGTGCTGGTTTCAATCATATACTGATCGCGTTCGGCATAATACTGACGTAAGCGCTGGTTGAACTCAGTTATTAGAGATTCGCGTTTTGTAAGGATTCCTTGATTGCAGAGATAATCCATCAGAGCCTGATTACCACGGCGAATGACTGCCGGCCACATATCCGGGGCATTTGCATGCATTAAGGTGTTACCCAAGTCAAACATGACGGCACGAATTGGCATTGCTAATACCCCTTTTTGAAATCGAATATATTGAAAAGAGGTAAATCCGCGACGTAGCGCGATAAATTTTCAGCAAATAACGATATCGCGCGCTCGTCGTAATGCTCGCTGAAGCCGGCGATGTGAGGTGTAATTATGACGTTTGGCATGTCCCAGAGAGGGCTATTATCTGGTAACGGCTCTTCGGGGAAAACATCCAAAGCTGCACCGCCCAATCTATTCTCGTTAAAGGCTTTGATAAGTGCATCGTGATCCAAAATACCACCACGTGAAACATCCACTAAATAGGCAGTCGGTTTACAGGCTGCCAATACATCTGCATTTACCAGGTTACGGGTTTTATCTGTGAGGGGTACTGTGATCACAACATAATCACAGTCTTTTAGCATGGATTTGATGGCTTGGGCAGGATAAAGTCGGTGAACCAGGTCACCGTTTGGATCACCTAAGTTATCCGGAATGTAGCCGTTGTCAGCCGGCTGCATAGCATCGTTTTTTGTGGCAAGTACGGTCGTGCCAAATTCTCGTAGAAGACGCGCAACCTGTCGTCCGACGCTTCCATAACCAATGATTCCCACTGTACTGGTTCGTAACTCGCGTGGTTGGAATTTCTCCCAGCGATCTTTTGGCCATTGAGTTTGTTTTTGAAAAGATGCAAAGGTGGGAAGCTCACGAGATAGTGCTAGCAACATAGTAAGAACAAATTCTGCAATCTGGGTAGCCCCAGCACCGCTTAGGGTAGTGATTTTCAAATTTGATTTATTGAGTAGTGGGGTGCTTAATAACTTGTCAATGCCAGACCAGTGGAACTGGATCCATTTGATATTAGGAACAAGCTCAGGGTCCGGGAGGATACGTTCTGTGTACAACACTTCGCAGCGAGACCATAACTCTTTAGGAACCTCGTCCAGGGTCTGAGCTGGTTGAGCAGTAATGCGAAGTGATGGAGATACTTCCTGGAGTTGTTGGATGAGGGTGGTGTTAAAGGGGATTATGATTAGAACATCAATAGTAGAATCAGATTTGCTCATTTTGTCATCAGAGTAAATAACGCCGCCAATATGATAAGTCCGAGAAGCAGCCATGTAATCATGGCCAGGCCTGTCTTCGCTACAGGATACAAAAAGGTTGAGGCCAATGCAATAATAAGGAAAGCGATAGTATAGCGGTTGAATTTGTCTCTTATCATAACACTTCAAGCACCCAGAAGATTTGATAGTCCTGTCAGCAAGCCAATAAAAAGTACCAGAACCGTAGTATAGCCAATTAATGCGCGTAGTATATCACCTTCTTTACCCGCCATACCAGCCGTACTCGCTCCCACTACTACTTTGGTGGGTGCAGAAACCGATGCTACCGCAGCTCCGGCTGTCTGCCCGGCCAGGATGGCTGGCACGCCGTATGCAATCAATTCTGCTGTGCGCATTTGCAAGCCGGCAAAAACTACATTTGAGTTAGTATTTGAGCCAGTCATGAATGCACCTATCGCTCCGATCCAGGGTGCGATCAGGGGGAAAGCAGCGCCGACTGAGTTTGCAAGCCCTTGAGCGAGAGCTTCGGTCATACCGCTCTGCTGCATTATCGTGGCCATGGCGACCATCAATGCAATACTTAAGCTGGAAGACATCATGCTCTTGACAGTTGCACGCAGTATACCAATACCCGCTCCCGGTTTATAAAGACCTGCTTTTCGATATATGAAAAATGATACCAGCGATGTATAAACTAATATCGCACCGGCATGTGTGAAAATGCGAATGGGACGATTTGCACCTGCCGGGCTGACATAGCCCATAGAAGTTACCGTTTCTGGGAATTGAATTTGAATGAAAATTTGCCCCATCCATTCTTTGATCGGTGGAATTAGGAGAATGATAATGGTAAAAATTATTAGAACCAAATAAGCTGTCAATGCTATCAGGAGTGACTTGCGCTCGCTGCTTTCTATGCCTTTTCCTGTTCTCCTCCAACGTACCACCCAAATGCTGACAACTAATCCCGCTAATCCGCCTGCGAAAGCACCCAGGTACCATAGCCCAGCTCCCACAGCGACTGCGAACTGTATCGCACCCATAACCACTCCGATAATCATAGCCGGGAGGAATAAACGCTTGACACCGCGCCATCCATCTGCGGCGTGTGCGACCAGTGGGCCTGTCAGGATGCAAGCTAATCCGAGATATAACGCAGATTGGGGAGCCAAGGTTGCAGCATCTAATCCCGTTGCAGAGAGTAGGGCATTAAACGATGAGCCTAGTGAGCCGAAGGTCACTGCCCAGCCATGTCCGATGGAAGGGATGATGATAGCGCTAAGAGGTGTGAAGCCCAAGCCCATCAGTAATGGCGCTGTGACAGCCACTGGGACACCAAATCCTCCTGCACCTTGTAAAAATGATGCAAAGACCCAACCGATCAACAGTGCCTGCATTCCGCGGTCGCTAGTTAATGATGGTAATAGCCTGCCAATCGTTTTTATTGCTCCAGCTTCATCGGCAACTCGATATAACAAGAATGCCGCCCAAATTATGAGCAGTACATCCATCGAAAGGATGAAAGCCCGAGTATGGGCAAAGGCCAGCACGTCGATGCCCGCTCCGAAAAAAACAACAGCAACCAAAAACGCGGCAAGATAACCTGCCGCGCCAGCACGCGCCGCGCCCCATCGAAAGCCAATCATGAGAACCAGGATGATAAGAATCGGGATGGATGCATTAATGGTCATCATCTAACCACCGGTGGATTTTCTCAAAATTGATTGGCCTAGCGTCATATCCTCTCCCTTGGTCTCGATGAGTTGTAGCTGTAAATTACTTTTTTGAATTGTACTTCATTCGCTGGCTTTTGGAACGACGAACCAGAAGATCAAATAGGCTCCAATACCGGGTACTCCACCGGGAATCAGGGCGATCAGAAAGGCCAAACGGAACCAGAAAGCACTGATGCCATAAAATTCAGCTAAACCCCCGCAGACACCTGCAATTACTCGATTGCGACGCGAGCGTCGTAATCGATCACGTTGTTGAGTCATTTGAATATCTCCAAAAAGTGTATTGTTACACTTCTACATACGTTTTAAGGAAGTTACAGTTGTAGCTGCTAAATATAAATTCCAGTTGGATCTAATTCCTCGCGCAAGATGTCCAGTTCTTTTTTTGTAACCAAGTCTGTAGTTTTCAAATTGTCTGAGATTGCTAACTCCCAGCCCGTATTCTCCTTGGCCTGATCGACTGTCTTTCCAGGATGCAAAGCAGTCAATACCATTTCGCCTGTTTGATCGGGTTCTAATAAGCCAATGTCTGTTACTACGGCTAACATACCGCCACCGCGTACACCAGTAGCTTCACGTTCTATTCTTCCGCCTAGGAATCCAGCCGAAGTCATAAAATCCACTTTTTCTGGGAAGCGCCGTATCTGGTGGGGAGTCATGATGTAACAGCGGTTGGCCCAGGCAGCAATTTCCTGTGAACCCCCGGAACCAGGCAATCGCACCTTGGGTTGCGCGTAGCCACCAATTACAGTGGCGTTTATGTTTCCATATTTATCAATCTGGGCTCCACCCATGAAACCGACATCGACGTTTCCACACTGTAGGTAATTAGCGAATATATCATACATGTTGACGACTGAAAGTGCGCCCGAAACCAGGGTTGGGTCACCAATTGAAAGCGGTAGGCGAGCGGGTTCAGCTCCGATCACGCCTGCTTCATAGATCATTATCAAATTTGGCGCATGGGTACGTTTGGCGAGATTACAGGCCAGATTAGGTTGTCCTACGCCTACAAAGACCACGTCCTCATCACGCAACAGTCGAGAGGCATTGATGATCATTAACTCAGCGGATGAATAGGTTAGGTCGGTCATGGGTATTCCTCACAAAAGGATCGTATTAGATTTGCGACTTGGTTGGGTCTTTCCAATGGTACCAGATGAGTGGCTTTCTCCAGCGCTTCAACCCGGATATTTGGCTGCTTCCGTTGAACGAGCTTGCCGGTATTTTCCCAGAAGGTATCCGTTTCCTTTCCTCGAATGATTAAAGTTGGCACTTCAAGTCGTGACAACTGACGCCAAATATCCATGTCAGACCAGATGCTGGCATAATATACGCGCGTTTCCCATTCGGGACTATACCATAGCTTATAGCTACCGCCTTCTGTTTGATAGGTCATTCCCTCGATATAATTTCTTAGCGATTCATCACTCATGAATCTAAAGGTCGATCGTCGTCTGTAACTCCTGAAGGCTCGGTCAAGGTCATTGAACTCGCGGCGGCGTTGTAGTGTGGTGGATAAGTGTGGATGAAGGCGATGCGCAAAATTGAACCTGAGAGCTAACCTCCAAATTAGGATAAAGTAGGGAGGTAATAACACGGGATCAAGCAGAATTATTGAGCAAAACCGCTCAGGTTCGCGCAGCGCCGCTCTCAACGTAGCGATCCCGCCCAAGGAATGACCCACGGCAGTTATGGGTCCGGAAGATGCGTTTTCATCTAAAAAGCGGAGCAAGTCATCTGTGAAGGGATTCCAATCATGAAGGTCCTCTGGACGGCTGTCTTTCCAGAGCGGGCGTTGAACCATCGCTACGATATAGTTTGTCTTTGCGAGCTGAGATAAAAAAGGTCGGTAGCATGGAGGCGGATAACCATTAGCATGGAAAAAATATAATGGTTGCCCATCATTTCCAAAGATAAATTTTGGGATCGGTGAAACGGACATGGTCGCTATGTAAGTTTATTGTCTGTAAATAGGGTCTAAAACCCCTGCCTTTCAGGCAGGCCGTTT
>CAZCPP010000171.1:0-8574 GCA_964500655.1 uncultured Anaerolineaceae bacterium
CGGCTTTGGTAGATCATGCCCACTCTATTCTTTTCTTAAAGTGCAAACATAGTGTCATACGGTTTGTTGAGTAAATATGCGATGGAACCATCTTTGACATTTTCTGCAATCGTGCGTGCTACACGTGGACGACTTAGCTCGATAGTCTCGGCCATCATCAAATACCACATGGTATCGTGAAGAGTCAGGCTATTGATGGTGTTTGATCCTGAGGCAGCAAAGGTGACATTCCAGAGCTGGTAAAAGATCCACATGAACGGCAAGATCATCAAACTTTGGCCGACCAGTTCACCGGGGTATGCCAGCGAGTTTATTACTGATATTTTGAAGATGACTAAGTATTTATTCATTACTGATTGGTAATATAGATTTTTGCAATCACTTCTTCCAACGGTGGATCAGAGATGGTTATATCCATTACCTGGCCGCGGGCAGAAAGCTCAGCGATGACCTTTTCAACTGGAGTCTTTCGCGCATCAAAGCGCAGTTTGACACCGTAACGTCCTACTTTTAGGACCTCTGTGCCATCAAATAAGAAATCGGCAGGGACTCTATCGGCAAATCGCACTTCTACTAATTTTGAAGTCAGAAAGCGGCGTTTCAGGTTGGACACCCTGTCTTCGTAAACGATCTGTCCATGGTTGATGATGATGACGCGTTTGCACAGCGCTTCCAGATCACCCGCGTCGTGTGATGTCAGCAACACGCCAACATTTTCTTCCTGTGCCATACGACGAATCGAGTCGCGGATGCGTTGTTTGGCTACTACATCGAGGCCAATGGAGGGTTCGTCGAGCAACACCAGTTTCGGGTGGTGAAGAAGCGAGGCGGCTACTTCGCAACGCATGCGTTGTCCCAGTGAAAGCTTACGTACAGGCGTCTCTAGGAAATCCCCGATCTCAAAGGCTTCAGACAGTTGATCAATGCGTTTTTTCGTCTCGAGGGTGTCAAGCTCATAAATTTTGCCAAATAGTGTGAATGTGTCGATGGCGGGTAGGTGATACCATAATTGTGGCCGCTGGCCAAAAACAGTCCCAATGTGATACGCTAATTCACGCCGCTGTTTCCATGGCGTGTAGCCAAGGACCAGCGCATCTCCATCACTTGGGAGTAAAATCCCAGTCAGCATTTTTATAGTCGTGGATTTACCAGCTCCATTTGGGCCAATGAAGCCAAGCAATTCCCCTGATTCCATCTGGAACGAAAGCTTGTGAACTGCTTCGACGGTAGAATACTCTGGCCGGACTAGCGCGCGCAGAGAACCACTCAAACCAGCGGCTTTTCGCTTGGTTTGGAATAATTTTTGTAAATTAGAAACCTCGATCTCTGAAATTAGACTATTTTACATGAAAAAAAGAGCCCGGTTTCAACACGAAATCGGGCTCTAAATGATTGGGGCAGTATTTTTGTTACTCGCCAGACTTTGTTATACTTCCAACACCGCTGATGCTTTTACTGACATCCGGGTTGCCAAAATAATCAACCGAACCCGCGCCACTGATGCTGGCATCAAGTTCACGCTCAGCCCAAACGGAAGCACTGCCTGCACCGCTGATATGTACAGAGGCATATTGGGTTTGCAGATCGTGGCCATTGAAATTACCCAGTCCACTAATCCGTAATTCTAGATCGTCAGCAACCCCATCAGCATAGACATTGCCTGCACCACTCAAACCGAAATCCAGGTTTTTAACATCCAAATCAGTGAGTGTAACATCACCCGCGCCGCTGATTGAAATATCAAGCGAATCGGTTTGAATATTATCTATTAGCATTTCACCTGCTGTTGGGAATCGAACATCGGTCAATTCTACAACAGTGATGGTTACCAATACTGGTTTGACAGGATTTACGCGTTGGCTCCAATTCCGTTCGCTATTTTCAAAATATAGAACATCATTACGAACATCAGTCACTAATTGAGCCAGAAGGTTATCTTCAGCATCTATTGTAATCAACTCTGATTCACCCTGCTGAACTGTTATATCAGCCGGGTACCCAACGACAATCGAATCGAACTCTGAAAGCTGGCGGGTTTCGGTATCGACTATCCCTGAGCCTGTTATTGCTCCCCCAAGTCCAGGGTCGATATCCCACATATGCCAGCCCCAACTAGGAGCCTTATCCCAGCCTAATTGTGGAGCATATATGACAACCAGCATAGCGCCGGCAACCACTAGCAATGACACTAACATACCAGCAAATCGCCAGTAGGCACGTAGGATTAAACCCAGGCCAAGAGCGATGAGCAAAAGCGGAAATGTATGAGTAAGCGCCCACAAGTTGGCACGGGGGATAATTTCCATCCCGACCAGAAGCCACAGCACGCCTGTTGCTATCATAACAAGCGGCCAGAAAATTGAACGGTCTTTCATTATTTTATTCCTCCGATGTATATTCTTTATATTCAGACAGTGAATCGGTTTTACGTTTCGGTAATAATCCAGAGCGAGCCAGTATTAGATACAGGCCAAGCAAAATTAGGCCGATTGGGAAGATTATCGAGCGCAGACCAAGTGGCATGTGGGATGTGAAAATCAATTCGAAGAAAGCCCCGAAGATGATAAACAGGATCAACCCGATTCGCAAGACACTCAAGCCGGAAGTGCGCTGGGACTGATTTTGCCCCCAGATGCCCATGATGTAGATTCCCAATCCTACCGACATGAGAATCACTGTCCAGGCATATGACCAACTTTCCCAATGGTTCGTGATGTTCTGGTAGAAGAGCATCAATCCAATGGTAGTGATGATAGTTCCGGGAATTGCAAGCCCAGAAACGGACCTGCCCCCCGCGAACATGCCTACGAAGAATAAAAGGCCGATTCCAATGATGAAAAAGGGCCAAAAGGTTCCCCAGAAATCGATATTCTGGAAAAGTTTTCCAAGTAGAGCAAGGGCACCAAAGATAATTAATATACTGCCTCCTACCAGTGAGCCAGCGTTGCGTTGTGAAGACATAGACGTTCTCCTTTCTTATTTAATCCTGAAATTATATACGTGATTAGCGTGAAAAAGTTTTGCGATATATTGATACAGTTTTTTAAACCAATCTTGCAACTTCGTAGCTTTGAAGTAGATTACATTTCTATGTGTGTATAATTCAATCGATATTTTCGTTGAAACGTGTCGGAATAAAGAGAAGATTATCGACCTTGTTATGGGTGATTTTCGGTGATAAAGTAGTGGAATAATGAAGAAAATTATTTTTGGAATAGCTATGATTTTTTCATTAAGTGCCTGTTCCTTTGATGATGTAGTTGCATTGCTTGTTACACCGTCGGTGACTGCGCTACCACCCACAGAGACTGCAACGCCTACAAAACATCAAACACCTACTGAGACGCCAACAGTCACGATTGTGCCGACCTTCACAACAACCCCTACCTTGGCAGGTATTGATACTGAATTGGATAATGAAGAGATTGATGAAGATTCGGATTTTGCATTGCCAACTCTTTATATTGTGCCCACTGCAACGCAAGGGCCAAAAATATCACTCTTTGGTGCGGGTTCAATAATTCTATCGATGTCTGTTAGCAGTGATATGCTATTTTGGGGGTATTGCGATGCAGCAAATTATATTGATTTCGATGTAAGGTTGGCCAACAACATTCGCGTGAAATATGTATTGCTTTTCATGCGCCTGGTTGATAAAGGCGGGAATCAATCCACAGCCTGGGGTGGCGGGGCGATCATGAAAAAAGTTTCTGGGAGTTATTACACCTATCGGGTAAGACCCGAGAATATTTCACATTACGATGAGTTTAAGGATGCATGGGTTGAATATCAAGTTGTAGCAGCTACAAGCGGTTTGCGTTCGCTGGGTCGTACACCAATTTATCACGAATACTTAACTCTAAAAAAATGTCAGACCATTGAAGTTGATGAATAGTATGCTACTATGAATTTTCCTGAAGAATTGATCACCAGTCTTAGGAAAGCAGAACGCGTTTCCGTTTTGACCGGTGCAGGTGTTTCTAAAGAATCAGGGTTGCGTACTTTTCGAGATGCGCAAACTGGATTGTGGTCGCAATACAAACCTTCTGACCTGGCATCACCCGAGGCATTTGAACGCAACCCAAAACTTATTTGGGATTGGTATGCCATGCGACGAGAAAAGGTGATTGACGTGGAACCCAATCCTGGACATTTCGCTTTGGCAGATATGGCGCATCACATCCCGGACTTCAGCTTGATTACACAAAATGTAGATGGACTGCACCATAAAGCGGGTAGCCCGCAGGTTATCGAACTTCATGGAAACATTCAGCGCGTGAGATGTGCCTCGTGTGGACGGCAGGTAAATTCTTGGGAAGATACGGATGGAGATGTCCCACACTGTCAATTATGTGATGGTCTTTTACGCCCAGATGTAGTCTGGTTTGGAGAATCTTTACCTCGCGAAGAACTCGAATCTGCTGTGGAGGTTGCGCGTGCTTGTCAAGTTTTCTTTTCGATCGGTACATCTAGCTTAGTGCAACCGGCAGCAACGCTGGCGTATTCGGCTCGAAATCGGGGGGCGATTGTGGTGGAGATCAATCCTGAGCCAACACCGTTGACAGAGAAAGTGGATTTTGCTCTACTTGGAAAATCGGGAGAAGTTTTACCTGCGCTTGTTCGAGCAGTATGGAAACCAAATCCATAATTGAATAGTCTCATGTATCTATAAACATTTCGCATAGCAATATGAATAAAATCTTGATAGCTCATTTTCCCGATCAAAAAAGTGTGATAAATGTTTTTGCATCTGCAGCATTTATTGTATTTGGGTGGAGCATCTATTCATCATTTTGGAAATTGCCTGCTTGGATATTTTATTTATCTACAGAAGATATAGTCTCAGTGTATGCATATTCATTTCTTGTGAATTTCATTGAATGCATATTATTACTTATGGGATTACTTTTTATAAACATCTTTTTTTCTGGTAATTTGTGGAAGAATAGTTTTTCAGCAGCAAGTGTTATTTTTTTATTTGTAACTGTGGGTTCAGCGATTTTTCACTTGCACCTATATCAAGATCCAGGTTTGCGGGATATTTTTATCAATAGCCAACTACTTTGGTGGGCGACCACAATAAGCATATCATTTATTACTAGTATCATTTGTGTAAAAGTGAACTGGATAAGAAATTTTTTGTCGAATATGGCTGAGCGTTTTGTCATTTTCTTATATATATATATTCCATTGACAGTTATATCTTTTTGTATTGTTTTTACACGGATAGTTTTATAGGATACTGAATGTCTAAATTTACACGCAGAGATTTTCTAAAGTTCGCATCAATGGTTATTGCAGATTCGCTACTGCCACGGTCACTCGATTCATTGAACTATGATGGAATACTTCCGAACATTATCATTATCCTGTTTGATGCGATGTCTGCGCATAATATGTCCCTTTATGGATACCCTCGCGATACAACCCCGTTTCTAAATAAATTTGCAGATCGCGCCACAATATACCATAATCACTATGCTGGTGGTAATTTTACGACACCGGGTACAGCTTGCATGCTAACGGGAATGCATCAGTGGAAACACAGGGCATTTAGCATTGGTGGTCTTGTATCCGCAAACTATAAAGCTATCAATCCTTATTCTTTATTAGGGGATGATTATTTCCGGTTTTTGTTTTCACAGAATTTATATTCAGATCGGTTAGTTGGACAATATGCGAACGATGTAGATCGATTCTTACCAATGACTTCTTATAGTTTTAGAGATGGCGAATTATTAATGGATAAAGTCGGAAAGGATCGCTATCTGGCAAATCTCGCTTTTGAAGAGTTTTTATTTCCATTACAAAATGGAATTCCAGCCTCTTCGGTACTAGGGTACATCTATAAAAGCTTGCATCTTAATTTCCTCCTAGATCATAAAAACCACCCTTACTATCCAAGAGGAGTTCCTGAAGCGGAAGTATATTCGAATTTCATTAATGAAGATATTTATAATGGGGTTACAAAAGAGATTTTATTTCTGCAGAAACAAGGAAAGCCATATTTTTCTTATTTCCACCTATACTCCCCACATGCTCCTTATAAGCCGGGCAAAAAATATTGGAAGTTGTTTGAAAATGATGGTTTTAGGACAATATCAAAGCCAATGCATCCATATACTCCTGGCTTTACTGATGGTGATTTACTCAGCAAGCGCTTGAGATACGATCAACAAATTGCGCATGTAGATGCAGAATTTGGAAAGTTGATTGAAAAAATAGATGCAAATAACGTTTTGGATAACAGTTATATTATTGTCACTTCTGATCATGGGGAAATGTTTGAGCGTGGCTTCTTTGGACATGGTGGCCCTTTGATGTATGAGCCAGCGATAAAGATCCCATTGCTCATTCATTCTCCTAAACAGGAAGCTGGCCAAGATATTCATGCATTAACCAGTAATATCGATTTATTACCAACAATTCTTTCTGTGTCAGAAAAAGAAATCCCTTCGAATCTGGATGGCAAATTATTGCCTGGATTAGGAGGAGAAGAAGGTGATCGTACGCTGTTTTCAATGAATGCGATAGAAAATTCTCAGTTTTTACCTTTGACGAAGGCTGCCATCTCAATGCACAAAGGGCATTATAAATTGATTACATATCTTGGATATGATGCGATTGATAGCGACTATGAGCTATATGATTTGGAAAATGATCCTGAAGAAACATCTAATCTTGCTGACAAAAAAACACTTCTTCTAACCCAATTAAAAGAGAAACTTCATGATCATTTAGCGGATGCGAATAGACCGTTCCAGTAGAAAAGTAGCTAATCAGCGACTTAGAAATTAACTATCTGATGAATCAATTATTTCTTTGACAACTCATTATTTATACCCGGAGGACTAAACCCACCCGAGCCGGAAGTTCAATATTTAGGTGGTTGTTGTCCATCCAGAATTTAGTATCTGAGCCGAAGATGATGGTTGGATGATTTTTAAATATAATGTTATCGAATGGGAAAGTAATTGTATTTGATTTATCACCTACGTTGAAGAGGGTAATCATGCAAATGTCCTCAAATTCACGGGCAAAGGCAAAAGCATGCCCTTCGCTAAAAAGGCGTTTGTACGAACCATGTCGCAATACCGGATTATCTCTACGCAGGGCAATTAGCTCTTTCGTGTAGCTAAGCAATTCCATATTCCAGGCTGATTCATCCCAGGGGAACCCCTTACGGCAAGCGGGATCATGAGCACCAGTGATCCCAATCTCATCCCCATAAAATAAGCATGGTGCCCCGAGAAAGGTAAACATAAACAACATCGCCAGTTTCAAAGAGGGGAGATCGTCGTTGACACAGGTCAGGAAACGAGGCATATCGTGACTGTCAAGCAAGTTTAATTGAGAATATGTAATATCTGGATGATACAAGTTGGTCAGACGATCAATTTCATCTGCAAATTTAGGTGCATCCATCTCTGATTGGACCCGGTCTTTTAGTCCCCCCACTTGATTGACCATATTAATATCTACATGCTTTCCTCCACAGAAACTCATCACTGCAGATGTGAAAAGGTAATTCATGACTGCGTCGAATTGATCTCCCTGCAACCAGCGCTCGGCTTCATGCCAGATCTCTCCAACCATATAAGCTTCGGGATTAATGAAACGCACACGGTTTCGAAGTTCTTGCCAAAATGAATCGTCATCAATTTCACTAGCCACATCCAGTCGCCATCCGTCTATACCAGCTTTCATCCAATGTTCAGCAACTCTAAACAAGAATTCTCGTACTGCAGGATTGTCAGTATTGAATTTTGGCAGCGCAGGTAAATCCCACCATCCTAGGTAGCCAATGACTTTCAAACTCCCCTCATTTTTAATGGCTTGTTCTTCTTCTTGTGATGGATAAGCACCCCATCTACGTGTTCCATTTAAACGTTCAGGATCAAAATGAAACCAATCAATGTACGGTGAATTGATGCCATTTTCTAACACGTGGTGGAATTGCCAGAAACCGCGGCTGGCATGGTTGAAAACCCCATCTAATATTATGCGGATTTGGCGTTCCCGGGATTCGTCGATCAAAGTGCGCAGTGCGTCATTGCCTCCAAGTAATGGATCCACGTTGTAGTAGTCGTAAGTATGGTAGCGATGATTAGACGCAGAAGCAAAGATGGGATTTAAATACAGTGCTGAAATTCCTAAATCAGTTAGATAATCTAACTTTTCAACAATCCCAAATAAATCACCACCTTTAAATCCGTATTTGGTTGGAGGGGAATGCCAGGGTTCAAAATCCAAATCTGGCATGCGTTTGCTACGCGCGAAGCGGTCCGGAAAAATTTGGTAAAAAGTAGCGTCTTTTACCCAACCTGGAGTATTCATCTATTTTTTCCTACAATTTATAAAAATCAATTGAAATATCCACTATTGTTATTTGCAGATAATATTTTTTTGAATACAATAATTGTAATTCATTATGTCAAACTTCTAATTGCTCATTCATAAAAGTGCGGAATTGAAGCGGGTGTTGAAAGATCTAAAATGGGTTTTAAGACAATTGAATATTGGATAGTCTCCCTATCAAATGTTGACAGGTGGAACAGGGAGAGTAGTCAATAG
>CAZCPP010000172.1:0-8536 GCA_964500655.1 uncultured Anaerolineaceae bacterium
AAAACGGCCTGCCTGAAAGGCAGGGGTTTTAGACCCTATTTACAGACAATAAAACGATACTTATCCAACCGAAAGTTAGCGAAAAGAAACCCTTTATCACCCGATCCGCGAACTTCTCTGAGCCTCGAAGCGATACAACCAACGTATAAATTGCCAAAAGGTAAAACAGGATTTGAGTCGGGAAAATGGCCAGGCTGTAGTTTTGCAGCACCATCCACCATTCATCTGCAGGGATCATTTTTTTACTCCTTAGATTTTTTAACACAAACTGTGGCAAGGGATAAATTCTAGGCGTTTTGAGCGCCAGGCATCAATCGCAACGCGTATGGGATAAATCCAATCCCCAGGAAAATTGTGGCTACTAATCCAATGATATCGATATCAGGATTGGCCATCAGGATCGAACCAATCAGCATCGGGATACTTTGGGAGCGAGGGATAGCTCCTGAACGAACAAGTCCAATCGTCTGGATAATGAACCCGATAGGCAGAAAGGGTAGCAACCACAATATCCATAGCCAGCCCTTATATTGGAACATGACTTCGATACCTGGGGTCAGGTATTGGAAATCAGCTTCAGGCAGGGTATCGAAGGCGCTGGTCACCAGGCACAAGGCGCCTTTGTCGACCGCCAAAATGATCGCTCCGCCAATAGCCAGCACCCCACCGACAAATCCCCACCAGGGTGCTCGAGTTTGAAGCAGGTTCATGAAATGTAATGCAATGATGATCAGCAGAGGGACCGCAACCACCATCAGGAAGTGTCCGAGATGCAAAAGTTGATTACCGTGAAATTCTGTGATCTTTTCCTGTACGTCATGACTGATTCTCAGGCTCATCAGATTGGGATGAACTGCAAATGCAATCCCCGCACATATTGGATACAATATGAAAGCCAAGGCTGTGCCTGTCCCCTTGATGTGATTTAGAGATTTATTTCCGTTCATTTTTTTCTTCCTATAGATTTTTTTGCATGTATTATGAATCCGATTTTAGATGCTATTCAGCTTGCTTTCAATCTACAGAGAGACTAAAATATCCCGTAATGGACAAAACCGGAGAACTGTCCAGAAACGGGATAGGCTTGATGTCAGATGAAAAGCAGGATCGTCGCTCACAGCGCACCAGATAGACGTTAATCCATGCATTGCTTACTTTGATCGAAAGGGCACATTACGATCAGATCAGCGTACAGGATATTGTAGAGCAGGCCAATGTCGGTCGCTCGACGTTCTATGCGCATTTCCAAAATAAAGATGATCTCTTGATCAGTGGTCTCGAGCACCAGTTGGATATGCTTGCCCAGCAGATCGCGCTAAGTGATGAGGGTCAATTGTTATTCGACACCACCCCTTTTTTTCAACATGCCTGTGGCCATTATGAGATCTACCGAACGCTTATCTGGGGATCGGGCTTCAAGCTGCTGATCGAGGATGGCCACACAGCTCTGAGTCAGAAAATTGAAGCCCGCTTGGTTACTCTTCTATCTGGAAAACCTGATCCATCGATCCCACTCCCTGTTCTGTCCAGCACCATATCGGGCATGCTGTTGGTCTTGCTCAAATGGTGGCTGGATAATAATACTCCCTACCCACCAAAACAGATGGATGACATCTATCAGCAATTGATGATGCAGGGCGTCCAGGCTGTGTTGGGTAAAAACGAAGGAGAATAAGATGCCCTGGATACCGTGGATTAAAATTGAAAAAGACGACAGTTCAAAACAAGAAGTAAAGCAACTATACGATAAAACTCGAAATTCGTTGACAGGCAAATTATCAGACCTCACGCGACTAACGAGTTTATCTCCGGAAGTTGCGAGTAACATCGATAGTTTATGTTCAACGGTTTATAAAAGCGCCTCGGGGTTATCAGTGCGCGAAAAAGAAATTCTCGCCTTGGTAACCTCTTCCTTTGTGGGTTGCGTGCATTGAACTGCCAGTCATCTTGAAGCCCTCGGTCGAGTGGCTCGAAACAAGGAATTAGCATTACAAGTTGCTGAAGATTACACCAAAGCAGATTTGAACCATCGTGAAAGACTTATGGCAGATTTTGCAGTCAAAATAACTCGTTCCCCAAATGCTTGTAGTCCTGCCGACGTAGAAAAACTTCGAAGTGAAGGATTCTCGGATAAAGATATATTAAGTCTGGTTGAGATTGTCGCTTACCAAAATATGAGCACTCGTATCATGGAATCGCTCAGTACAATTGAATAGCTCAATACCAGTTTTTATAGATTACAATCCCAGCCATGAAACGCATTCTCTGGCTGGGATTGTTCATTCTCCTGGTCTCCTGTCAACCACAATCCCCCACCACCATTACAATTCTGGATGGTGAAGATGTCCATACACTGGTGACAGATGAACGTATTCCGGCTTATTTACTAACCGAGGCGGGCATCTCGCTGACCCCATCCGATCAGTTGCTGGTTAATGGCCTGCGTTCTCCATTAGAACAACCGCTTCCCCCCGAAGCTCACACGCTGCAAGTACACCGCACTGTCGCCGTGAGACTGATCAGGCCGGAGGGCGAGCAGGGAATAATCACAGCGGCAGAAGCGGTCGGGGAAATACTACACGCAGCCGGTGTTCAGCTATACGCAGCGGATTTCGTCAATCCACCCGCCGATACACCCATATCTGCAAGTAGGTCGATCACCTACCGCCCGTCACAGGAATTGACAGTTACCACCGGCTCGGGGAAAGTACGCATCCGCTCGTCTGCAGGGACGGTTGGCGCGGCATTGGCCGGGGCCGGTATTCCGCTCGTTGGGCTGGATTACAGCCTTCCGGCCGAGTCCGAAGCGCTTCCTGTTGATGGGCTAATAAAAGTAGTGCGGGTTAGTGAGTCAATTACGTTGGCGGAAAAGTCGCTCCCCTTTGAAACTGAGACCGTCTCTTCTCCCGAGGTAGAACTGGGCACGCAGGAAATCGTGCAGCAGGGTCAAAACGGATTAGCAATCTCGCGCACGCGCATCCGCTATGAAGATGGGGGTGAAGTCAGCCGAGTAACCGAAGACGAGAGCCTGGTGCGGCCTCCGCAAACGCGTATCGTCAACACAGGCACCAAAGTTGTGATCAAATCGGCCGTCGTTGACGGCCTATCAATAGAATACTGGCGTGTCTATGAAATGTATGCGACCATCTATTCACCCTGCAACTCCGGAATTAACGGCTGCTCATACGGAACAGCCAGTGGGATGAGCGCGGGAAAAGGCGTGGTAGCAATGGATCCGGACATGTACGGTTATCTGCAAGGACAGCGGATTTATGTGCCGGGATACGGTTTCGCAGTGGTTGGCGACGTGGGCGGCGGCTATATAGTGGAAGACCTGATCGGTGTATCGCGCTATCGCTGGATCGATCTCGGCTTTGACGATGATAATCTCGTAGATATGACCGGTTGGCTGACGGTCTACTTTCTGGCGCCTGCGCCTGCATCCATACCACCGGTGTTGCAGTAAAAAAACAAAATTCCAAAACGGGTACAATCAACCTACATGACTCGCACCCAAAAATCAATCCTCACCGTTCTGTCTATCATTGCCTGCGGTTTGATGGCGCTTGTCGGTAACCTCGGTTACCAGGCCTACACTACACTCTGGCAGGCGCCTTTGCTTGGCCCGGCAATCGACATGCCCACTTCAGACTGGAGCTTACCCGCCACCTGGACGCCAACTCAACCGAGCTTCACCGCCAGCCCTGGTCCGACGATGACGCTGGTGCCCACCGGCACCCCGATTGAGGATTTTCTTTGCAGTGGTCCACCAACCATGATGATTTTGGGCATCGGCTCTGATTCGCGCTCGGATTCCTATCAATATGGGCTGGGGGATGTCATCCGCATCATCCGGATCGATTTTGTTAATGCCAAAGTGACTATTCTCGGGTTTCAACGCGATTTGTGGGTCGAGATTCCAGATATCGCTGACGACATCGACGGGCAAGATCATGAGAAACTCAATCAAGCTTATTTGTATGGCAATCCCGGATTTGGTTATTACGATGGCCCTGGCGAAGGACCTGGATTGTTGGCGCGCACCCTGGCGCATAACTTTGGCGTTGTTCCCGACCGCTACATTGGCGTCAACATGCGTACCTTTGAAAAAATTGTGGACGCTGTGGACGGCATCGAAGTTTACCTCCCCAATGGCGTGGACGGTCGCACCGATGAAGACCGTAGCGGAAGATTGGTCTTCCCGCCCGGGCATCAAATTCTGAACGGCGAAAAAGCACTCACCCTGGCGCGCACTCGCAACGACGGCGTTTTCACGCGCGCCGGTTATCAGAACACTGTTATATGCGCGCTGCAAGAAAAGCTCATAAGTGCCAGTGTGATTCCCCGCATCCCGGCCTTAATCAATTCCTTTAAAGGTGCAGTGCAAACGGATCTAACCCCCGAACAAATCACTCAACTGGCCTGTATCGGTACCCGGCTCAAAGGAGAAGATATCACCTTCGTCAGTTTCCCGGAGGAAATCTTTGAAGGAACTCGAATTTTCGATCCGGTCTTTGATGGGCGCGTATTTATCTGGGAGGTGGATTACGAGATCCTACGCGAGTATATAGCAAGCTTCAACGCTGGGACCTGGCCTGCTCCCGCTATTGCGGGCGAATCCGAAACCGATGAAGAGAACATCTCACGCTGTCCATGAACTCAAAGCGTTTTCCCCCACCTATCCCACCATTTAACGCCGCGGATATTCTCAGAGAATATGGGCTGCGCGCCGATAAACGCCTGGGGCAAAATTTCCTGCAAGATCCCTACGCGCTGGAGAAAATCGTCAATGCGGCTGAGATTCACCCTACAGATACCGTGCTGGAGATCGGTCCCGGCCTGGGCAACCTGACACGCTATCTGGCAGCAGCGGCCAACAAGGTTATTGCCATCGAATTAGATGACAGGTTGTTTCCTGCTCTGGAAGCAGTTATCGCACCTTACCGTAACATCCAACTCGCGCATGGTGACATTCTTGATTTTGAGCTGAACGATATTATTGAACAGGAAGATTATTTGGTGGTGGCAAATATCCCTTACTACATCACTTCGGCTGTCATTCGGTATTTGCTGGAATCAGATCCCAAACCGCGCCGTATTGTGCTGACTATTCAAAGCGAAGTAGCTGAGCGCATTTGCTCCGGGCCGGGAAAAATGAGCCTGCTGGCGCTCAGCGTGCAGGTTTACGGCGAACCACGTATCGCAACACACATCCCAGCAGATGCTTTCTACCCGGCCCCAAATGTAGACTCATCTGTGCTGGCCGTGGAAATTTATCCTGCCCCTGTTGTACCCGCAGACATGTTGGATACTTTTTTCTTGCTCATCAAGGCTGGATTCAGCCAAAAGCGTAAGAAACTACGCAATTCGATCTCAGCAGGTATGCATCAATCCCCGGCTGAGACAGAAAAACTACTCCAGGCGGCGGATATCGATCCGCAACGCAGAGCAGAAACATTAGGTTTGGATGAATGGGGAAAGCTCAGTGAGCAATTTTCATTGATCAGTAGATCTTAGCTAATCATTCCCTGGAGTGGGGACTAAGCGCCCAGCGCGCCCAGCTTTACGAACATCGCGATAGTTCCACCACACCTGCCAGACACGGAAAGCCGCTTCCGCTTGAATTTTGAAAGACATCTTGGATTTTCCCCAGCGCCGGTCTGCAAAATATATAGGCACTTCACCAACCTGGTATTCAAGGCAATAGGCCAGATATGCCATTTCAACCAGGAAGACATACCCATTCGAGCGAATACGTTCCAGTGGCATGCTCTGCAATGTTTCGTGCCGCCATAAGCGATACCCGGTGGTTACATCCCGGATAGGAAAACCCAAAATCGAACGGGCATAGAAGTTTCCGAAGGCAGAGAGTCCTTTTCGCCAAAGCGGCCAATGCTCATCGACAGAACCACCCTCTACATAACGGGAGCCGTGCACAACGTCGCAAGTTTCGATGCGGGCTGCCATATCGGTCAGAACGGATGGATCGTGGGAAAAATCCGTGTCCATTTGTGCGATAGCTTCCGAATCTCCATGCATCAAGTGTTGGAAAGCGTTGAGATAGGCAGAGCGTAAGCCTAGTTTTCCCGGCCGATGCAAAACCTGCAGTCGTAGGTCTTGTGCGGCAAGCCCATCGGCAATTTGACCGGTACCATCCGGACTGTTATCGTCCACCACTAATATACGCAAATCAAGGGGAAGCGCAAATAAAGCGGAGACTAGCTTGGGCAAGTTCTCCGCTTCATTATAAGTCGGGGTTACTACTGTGATATTCAATTGGCTCCTATCGTATGAGGCGTAATAATTCCTTTTTCAATGCATCCACATCCGCGAATTTACCGGTTATTGCGGGCAAATCAACCACCTTGATAACCAAGCGATCTTGTTGTTTAGCAACCTGATCGCGGTCTTTGATGGGATAGAAATAATCCAACGATTGTTCCAGGCGTGTGCTTACTTTATCCTGTAAATTTGACAGATTCTTAGATGAAATCATCATCACGAAATCAGTGGGGGTGAGATGCCCTACAAAATCGTTCGCATCCCCGACTTCTCGCATGGAATTATGAATCATCAGGCTGATTGCGCGCATGACATCGTCGGAGGCGACAAAACCATACGCATCTCGGAAGGCATCCAGATTAATGATCGAAACTAGTAGTAACGACCAACCCTTTTTCTGCAAGACCTCATTAAATTTTTCATCTACCAAGGCACCATCCGGTAAGCCACTGACTGGATTGTTCAGTGATCCCTGAGTGGCCCGACGCAAGGCGTTACGAACTCTCAGGCGTAATTCTTGCACGTCAAATGGTTTAGTTATGTAGTCATCTGCGCCTAATTCCAGCCCTTGTAGGCGATCGGCACGGTCGCGTTTTTCGGTCAAGAAGATTATTGGCACATCCTGTGTACGCCGGTCTGTACGCAAGCGACGCGCAACTTCATAGCCATCAATATCAGGCAAGCGAATATCAAGAACAACCAGATCCGGATTGATGGTTTGGCAGGCACTGACGCCATCTTCACCCCAATTTACTGTAAACACTTCGTAGCCCTGGACGTTAAAGTATGCGTTCAACATCTCAGCGACGTCGAGGTCGTCTTCTACGACCAAGATTTTAGATTTATCATCTGCCATCTGGTCTCCTACTGACTAGTGCCCGAAAAAGCTGATTTTGATTGATGAAGTACCCATTGGTGTACAGAAATCTCATCCATCACTATCAGGTTGTCCGGGTATTAACTTATTGGATCTTTTTGAACGACAAATTCACACACGTCCGCACCCGTAGCAATACATTTGGACTCATTGACACGGAATTCGTTTCCACCAGAAACCCATTTCAGTGATTCTTGCAAAAGTCCAGCAGCAATAAAACAGACTGGTTTGTCCGCGCCTGTCCGTCCCCAGCAACAGGGGCATTTATGAATCGTCCAGATGAACTCGTTATCTTTTTCTTCGACAGTCGTATGTTGATCTGTGAGTTGTGTAAATATTTTGGCGAAAGCCGGTAAACCAATACGAAGCTTGGATTGCAACGGTAGAACTACGAAAGCCAAATCAGCGACACCTGCCAGAGCGCCGAAATTTTTCAAGCCTTCTGCAAAGGTAGCACGACCGGCGCGAAGCGCCAAGCCTCGTCCGCCGCGAGGGCCGTACATCTCTTCCAACGCAACTCCCAAAGCGGATAATTCCGTAAAATCGAAGCCTTTATCCAAATTATCAACGGGATAATTATCGATATAATGATTCAATCCTGCAAGATTGAGAATAGCATTGAGACCATTCTTTCCCATCACTTCTTCCAGGGATTGGATGGTTATCAGGCCAAATTTGTTGGGGTAGAAAAGACCACTTTTTTCAACGGGGCTCATAGGCACTCCACTAGATTAATTTCGTCAGATCTTCGGTAGCCCGGCGCATGTCCAAGAATATCAGGCCCAGCTTGGCCTGTTCTCGTGCCAGGGCAGTTAGCACAGCGTCTTCGCCGATCGACATCAGGACAACGTACCCTTTTTCGCCCTTGATGTAAACCTGTTCGAGAGAGCCACGCCCCAATTCGGATGCAATACGTTCACCTAAAGATAACATGGCCGCCGACATCGCCGAGACGCGGTCTTCTTCCACACCTTGCGGTAAGGCCGAGGCGATACTTAACCCGTCCACACTGACGATCGCTGACGCTTCAATATCTGGCGAGGAGGCTTGAAGCTCGCGTAATCGGTCCACCATTTGTTGCGTGCGAGACTTGGACAAGATTGTCCTCCTAGAGAAAAAGATGTACGACCTTGTTGGCTTTTACACCAACCGGACGCAGAAAATTCATGAGTGCCGCGACTATTTTACATCTATCACTTGTCGCGGTACTAAGCAAATTTAGCACAGGGCGTATATTGTGTCAAGCAAGGCAACAAACAGCTGTGAAAAGCGAATTAACAAAAACGTAAGCTCCCCCATGCTATAATCGTCGGTTATTAGAGATCTCGCATTTAGACAAATTTAGGGCAGTTCCCTTGCGGAAAACTGCCCAAGGGT
>CAZCPP010000173.1:0-8421 GCA_964500655.1 uncultured Anaerolineaceae bacterium
TGGTTATCACCTTTTCAGGCTTTCGCTGCTCAAACCTGACTTCGCCAACAGACTCGATTCTTGACACTACCTTTTTTTAGGGTTTCCTCTTGGTTCAGTTAAACCCTCACGAATAGCGTAGAGCGCGGCTTGTGTTCTATTTGCAAGATGGAGTTTTTCCAGAATGCTACTTACGTACTTGGCAACTGTTCTTTCAGCAACCGTAAGCGATTCCGCTATCTCCTGATTTGTCAACCCTCTCGCAATCAGACGCAAAGTTTCCAATTCTCTTGGAGTAAGCGGAGATGAGGTATATAGAACTTCTGATGGATGATTAACTTCTTGTATTACTTTTAACGCAATAGATGGGCTTATGGATGCTTGCCCATTAGCTACATCATGAATTGCCTGTATCAGTTGTTCTCTTCTAGCATCTTTTAGCATATAGCCAATGGCGCCCGATTTGATAGCCTTATAAACCATATCGCTTTCGGCAAAGCTGGTTAGCACCAGGATGCGAACCTCAGGTAATGCTTCTATCAACTGCGGAATAGTTGTTAGCCCATCCTGGTTTGGCATTGCCATATCAAGAAGGATCACATCAGGTTTTGTTTTATTGGCCACTTTAACCGCCTGAATCCCATCCATCGCTTCACCTACGACTTCTAATGTGGACTGCAGCGATAAAATGGCAACAATGCCTTCTCTAACAACACTTTCATCGTCTACTACAAGAATTCGAATTTTTTCCATAATTTACTCAATTGCTGTTTCCGGGTTTGTTGGGCATATCCATGTCAAACAATACCCTTATGATTGTACCCTTATCTGGTTTCGATGAAATCCTAAGCTTTCCGTTTTCTTGTTTAACCCGCTCTTTGATGTTTTTCAAACCCATTCCACCCTGTCCAAGCTTCTCATATGCAAAACCACATCCGTCATCCGAAACCTCTAGAGTCACATACTTATATCCTTGTTTGAGGGTTACAGCAACAGATTTTGCTCCTGCGTGGCGTAAAACATTGTTTAGTGCTTCCTGAGCAATGTAATACAAAGCTACTTCTTTTTTTTTCGAGATAGAAAGTGTTTCATCCGCCAAGAATCGGGCTTTAATATCGGCTCGACCTTCCACCGCAGCTAAGCGGTGATGCAACACTGAAATAAGCCCCTCCTTTTCAAGATCAACGGGTTGCATTTGGTACAGAAATAGACGTAATTCCTTAACTGCTTGCCTGGCATTCTCTCCAATGCGAGATAAAACATGACTGAAGTCCAAATCAGATTTCGCTTCTAACGCAGCTTGAGTTGCTTCCGTTAAAGTTACGAGACCGTATAATTTCTGGCTAACAGAATCGTGAAGGTCCATCATAAGTCTTTGGCGTTCTGTCAATGCAATAGCTAATTTTCGCCTTCGATCACTATCAATTAATTTTGCTATTTGGTCTGCCAATATTGTTAAGCGAACGATTTCATCTTGCTTATATCCTGGCTTTTCTTTTCGCCCCATAAACAGAGCGCCAATAAGTTTTTCTCCTTCTTCAATTTGAAGAATTAGCGGGATGGCAAGAAAACATAACATCCCTAAAGCTTGCATTTGTTCCGGGATTTGTTTGCCCGGGTAATCCTCTAGCAAAAGGTATTGCTTGTTTTCATCAATCCACTTCAACATAGGTGCTGAAGCAACAACTTTTCTTAACTCTTTCACATCTTCAGCTGAGAGCCCCAAATGAGCAGCTAAATAGTATTCTTCCTCGCCTTTACGATTTGATCTTTCATCAAGAATATAAAAAAAGACGATTTGGCTGCGGAATGGATATATTATTTGATAAATGACGTCTGAAAGGAATTCTTTTAAGTTGGTTGTTTGACTTGCCGCATTTGAGATTGCGTTCAGGAGCACGAACATTTCATCTCTGGCTTGCTGCCGAGCAGCCTCTGCGCGTCTGCGATTCGTTATATCTCTCCAAATTACAAGGCGACCAATTTGGGCATTGGCCTCATTTTGTAGAGATGAAACTCGAATATTCAAATAGCGATATTCATCATTTTCTAGATAAGTCCTATCCATCTCGATTTCCTGACTTTCATTCAGCACATTAGCCAGGGTTGGAAAGTCTTTCAAAACGGATGTGATGGTCTTTCCGTACATTTTTTTTCGCGGAATACCGGTCATTCTAGCTGTTGCCTCGTTGATGTCAACAATAGAATTTTCCATATCCAAGACGATCCAACCATCCTCCATTTTTTCAACAACATTGCCCCTTCTGATTAGTAGCCCACCGTTTGAATTCTTGTGAAAAGTATTATAAGCTAACCCAATTGTGCTCAGTGTGATGGATATTAAAGAGAGCTCCCCCAGCCAAATCCAATTTAACCCAAGAATCGCAAATCCTTGAGTGATTAATGCCATCAACGGCCCCGTTAGCATTGACCAAAACTGAAAATTAAAAATTCCGGATCGGATATAAATTGTCCGCCCGAGTAACCAAGCCGCGGCAGTAAGAAAACTAAAACGATATAGATTATTAATTTGCTCCAACAGGGCTGGGTTCCCCAGCGCTGTGAAAAGCGATATTTGTTTCTCATAAAGATCAAGAAGCTTTGGTAGCCAAAAAAATACTTGCGTGAATAGCGGAATGATTGCGAGCAAGATAATGGTAGATCGGCTGATCCATCGGGACCGGTGCGTATATTCCAATGAATATGTAAAGATTGATGTCACTGCAAGCGTTATGCTTAACAAAAGAACAGCAGTTTTTATTGTTTTTGTCAGATCTGATGGCAATATCACATATAACAAATAAAAGAAATAACATAATAACGTTACAACTGCCAGGATGAATATGCTTTTCCCACCCTTCATTTGCAATTTAGTTTGAGAAAGAAAGACAATATAAATTGCCACACAAATATTGAGAATGAATAATATAGTTATTGGCATTGTTTGTGAAATTGTCATTCTCCGTTTAAAGAAACTTGCTCTGGGCCAATAAGTACATTCAAGGTTGGGTCGCGGGCAACATCTAATTTGGTCAGCTCACCTGCGTCCACTGCTGTGTTTGTTAGAAATAACGCCTTCCCTCTTTCGCCATTTATGCACTTTTTCAAAACATCTTGAAAGACTTCGCGGTTGGTAGAATGTGTTTGAGCTTGATGAAGCAAGGCATTCGCTTTATCCTTTAGACCAATTGCAAGATAACAGATTGCCAGCGACTCACAAAAATAACCGGCTTTTGGCGAAATATCGATCGCCTTTTGGAAACAGGATGCAGCCTCATCCAATTCCCCGGCAAGATAGTATAAAAAGCCTAAGGAGTTCCACGCCCAGGAATTATCGGCACATAAGGTTGTTGCTTTTTTCCCTTTCGTTATTGCTTCATATCTTTTCTTCATAGCAAACAATGCAATAGCTTGATTTAAGAACAAGGAGCAGTCTCGAGGATTTTCCTTGGTCAGGGGCTCCAATAATTCAAGCGCGCCTTGGTAGTTTTCCTGTTCGTAATACATAATGGCGAGCCCATTTAATAATTTCACAAGTTGATTGGTGAGTTGATAAGTATCTGCCAACTTAATCCCTTGCGTTAGTTCTTTCTCAGCACTAATGTGATCTCCTAAACGCCAGTATAAAAAACTAAGTTCGTATAACAGGTCAACTCGCAATGAAACACCCTCAGCCTGATCAGGTATCTCTGCAAACATTTTCGTCAGCATAGATATTTTACTCTTTAAATCAATAATCGGAGCAATTGAGCTTTCTATGTGCCACAGCATAAGTCCAATAGGAGGTTTATTCTGGCTACGAATATGAGGACTTCCAAACTCAAGAACACGATGCCTAAAGGCCCAGAAATCTGGCGCAAAATTTGGCAACTTCGTTGCTTCGAGTGATGTAAGAAAAAAAATGACTTTTAAATTTTGTTCAATAAAGGTTTCTCGATAGAGGTTCAACACACGATAACTATCTCTTTGATCTTTCCCACTACCCCAGTCGATATTTGAAATATTAAAGACAACATTTTCAATATTTCCATATTTCAACATTTCGTCGATGAAGTTACCATTAACCTTATTAACTTCAAGCTTTACAATTCTGAAACCCAAATCCCCCAGTTTTTTTTGCAGTACTTTTTCAGTTTTCTCTTTACTTAGCGTAGTTTTATGTATTGTAAGAATAATACTCGCTTTTCCCCATTGTTTTGCCAGATGGAGCTCGTCAAATATGGTAGACAGATTTTCTTGGAATGCCTTTGTATTTTGACGCATTATAGTTACTCAATAGCGAAACTTGCATCATCAATAAGAACCTTACAATTGGTTATATGTGATTACACTAGGGAGGGTGGATACTAATTAGAACCTTCGCGTTTTATCTCGCGAAGAAACTAATATTTCAGCATTATTGGATCCCTTGTTGCATACGGATCTGTTGGATAAAGGTTTGAATAGCATCCTGAGAGTAGGGTGCCTGTCCAACGTTTACAAAATACCATGGTGCCCAAAAGTCGTTAGACATATTCTTCTGCTTAAATCTAGGAAAATCATCAAAAATACGTCTCGAAGATTCAATACACACTTTTTTCATGAATTGCGTTGGGTAAGTTGTAATACTAACCGCCATAATCCAATGCAGGCATTCTGGCCTGATATTGATAAATTGTAGCTGCCAGTTAAAAGATACGCAAATATCCTTCATCCATTCATAAAGTTGGTCAGGCAAATCCCCTATAAGCAAATGTTCCTCGAAGCGAGGAACAAGCAGGCTAACGTAAGATGTAACATACGGACCAAATTCTTTCAAGGGTCCTAAGTTGGGTTGAGTATCTTTTTGTTCGTCAATATCGGGAATATTTGGATTTGGCTCTTCTTCCATGAGAAGACGCATACCGTCGACATCGCCTGGCTCCTGAATACTAATTTGATCGTTTTGCTCAAGGAGTTTATTGGTATGAATCATTAGCCCTTCCGCAACACTATTGTACCCTGTTCATTACCTATAATACAAGGGGGAAATTTCAAATTGCAGAGAACTAGAAAATAGGGAAAAATAAAAATTATCTCCTTATATTAAGCTGAAAGGGTCTTCATTAGTGATTTTCTCAGCCTATCAACCTCATCCAATGTGTTGTAGTGTGCTGCACCGACTCTTACCATCCCACCACTGGATTCTATTCCCAATCTTTCGGTAACGGCTAAGGCATAATAATTCCCATCCCAAACGTAGAATTGATCCTTCCCCAATGATTCTGCCACCTCGCGAGGATGTTTGCCGTCTAATGTGAACGAGACCGTTGGAACACGTTCATCTAGTCGCTTCATATCTGTCAGGCCATGGATATGTGTGCCCGGCACAGAATCGATAGTTTCAATCAGTGCGCGGCTGAGTTCAAACTCATATGCACGGACAGCTGTAATAGCGGCCGTTAAATTCAGCCGACGCCCAGTTAATCCTTCGTCGGCAAGGCTTTGTTTTTGCGCGTCGGCAAATTGATCTGCCAGCCACTCGAAATGTTCAAGCGCGCCTAACACCCCAGCAATACCTTCATGATTTTGCGTACCGGTCATCCATTTGCCGGGCGGGTTGTCTGGTGCGGGGCGGACTTTGTAGGCTTTCAATTTTTCCAGTAATTCTAATTTGCCATAGAGAATGCCAACATGTGGACCAAAGAATTTATAGGCACTGCATACCAAGAAATCACAACCAATTGATTGTACATCGATAGGGCCATGGGGTGCATACTGTACCGCGTCAATGAAAACTACTGCGCCTGCATCTTTGGCCAATTTGGTGAGTTTGCGTACCGGGTTGATCGTCCCAGTGGCATTCGAAGCGTAGCCAAAAGCCACAATTTTGGGTTTACTCTCCATAGTTTTTTCAAATTCATCAAACTTTAAAGTGTAATCTTCTACATCAAAATCCACCCAGGTGACTTTGCAGCCGCGGTCTTCAGCGACCAGCGTCCAGGGTGTTATGTTAGCGTCATGGTCCATGCGGGTGACAACGATTTCGTCACCACGATCCAGCATCCGTGCCAGGGAACGGGAAATATGTAAGGTGAGAGAGGTCATATTTTGGCCGAACACAATCTCGTTAGGGGAAGAAGCGTTCAGAAAATCTGCCATAGCGGTGTGAGCTTCGTGCAGAACTGCATCCGATTGTTGGCTTGTTGCAAAAGCGCCATTGTGGTTAGCGTTATATTCCAGCAGATACTTGTTGATGCGATCCAGGCTTTGCTTTGCGATTTGGGTACCCCCGGGATTATCAAAAAATACAGCTGAGCGATCAAGGGAGGGGAATTGTTGCCGAATCAAGGAAAGGTCGAGAGACATTGTATCTCCTGAATAAATTTGCTTTAGTGGTGTAGTTTTATGTATACTAGAATTGTAACCGAGGTCCGCGACAATAGAATACAGGGTAACTCAAAATTTATCTAAAGATTAAATTTGATATATCCCTATCAATTCATTTTGTTGCGACATGAGATGAGGAGGTGGTATATGTATAATCACATTTTGCTTGGTGTTGATGGTTCGGAACATGCTTTGCATGCGGCCAAAACAGCTGGTGATTTAGCCCGTAGTGTTAAGTCTAAAATCCTGCGCATTGTGGTCGCTTTTGAAGCTGTACCTCCCTATTTGGGCGAACCCAATCTTCAGACCGCGATTTCCGCGCGAATGAAAGATGCCGAGATGGTTTTACATAAGGCATTGGAGGTGGTGGGAAAGATCCCGGGCAAAGTACACACTGAGATACTGGAAGGCTCACCTGCCGAGGCAATCCTGGATGTTGCAAAAACCCGTAAGAATGATCTGATCGTGATGGGCTCGCGCGGACGAGGTAGGCTTACTGGGCTGCTGCTTGGCAGTCAGAGTCAGAAAGTGGTTCAGCACGCACCATGCCCGGTGCTGATCGTACGCTAATTCGACAGGGGTGATTCATACCACTCTTCTTTGCTACGAACTGTCCCTGTGAACGTATTGTTCAGCCTCGGTAAATTCTTCTGGCGTGTTAAGATTCCAAAAAGCCAATCCTGAAGTATCATGAAGTTTGATTTCTTCGGGTTGCAAGATGCGTACATTTACTTTTGAAAACCATGAGAATAAGCGCCATTTGTCGGCCTCAATTGCAGATTCTATGGCAGGCAGGCAGATCTCACGACGGTATACGGCATGCATTGGCTCTAATCCAACACCAGAATCCGGGATGACGACATCCGCCTCTTCCCGGATAAGCAGCTTGTTGGCCGCTTCGATCAGCGACGCGTTGGCGAAGGGCATATCGCAGGCCACAACGGCTACAGCTTTGTAGGTAGCAGAAGCCAGAGCAGTATGGAGCCCGCCTAATGCACCGCGACCAGGCTTGATGTCCCGAAATAGCGGTAATCCTAAGAACTTGTAGTCTTCCGGGCAATTGGTCGTCACGAGGAGTTCGTCTGCGATTGGGGTTAACCGTTCTATAACGCGATAAATGAGTGGACGACCTAGAAAAGGCATCAAGGCTTTGTCCTGTCCCATGCGCCGGGATTCACCACCTGCCTGAATTGCAACAGAAAGCATAGACCAATTATACGATGAGCACATTGACAGAACTCTTAGACGATCTGACCAAAACGGGTGAACTCTATGAAGTCCTCGATGATGGAAGCGTACGATGTTTTGCCTGTGCACATCGTTGCCTGATACGTGAGGGCAGGCGTGGAGTTTGTAAGGTGCGCTACAATCAAGGTGGGGAGCTACAAGTGCCGTGGGGTTATGTGGCAGCGTTGCAATCTGATCCGATCGAGAAAAAGCCTTTCTTCCATGTCTTGCCTGGTTCCAATGCCCTGACCTTTGGCATGCTAGGCTGTGACTTTCACTGCGATTACTGCCAAAATTGGCTATCCTCGCAAGCTTTGCGCGATCCGGCATCAGATGTGGCTGGGCGCTATATCCGCCACATCACGCCTGAAGGCATGTTGGCAGCCACCCAGCAAGCCAAGGCTTCTGTTATAGTTTCTTCTTACAACGAACCGCTTATCACCAGTGAATGGGCTGTGAGTATATTCAAAGAAGCCAAAGCCAATGGCCTGATATGCGCTTATGTATCCAATGGCAACGCCACACCAGAAGTGTTGGAATATCTGAGCCCATATCTCAGCGCTTATAAGATCGACCTTAAATCTATGCAGGATAAAAATTACCGTCAATTGGGTGGTGTGCGTAAACACGTACTAGATAGTATCCAGAGAGCGCATGAACTTGGTCTTTGGGTAGAGGTAGTTACATTGGTAGTACAAGGATTTAACGACTCTAACGAAGAGATTTGGGACGCAGCCCGCTTCTTGACAGGTATTTCACCAGATATCCCCTGGCACGTAACTGCCTTCCACAAAGACTACAAGATGACTGGACCTGATAACACCCCAGCTAAGACATTAGTACGCGCGTCAGAAATCGGACGAGAAG
>CAZCPP010000174.1:0-8343 GCA_964500655.1 uncultured Anaerolineaceae bacterium
ACTCAAGGTACGATTGATGATGCTAAGCTGGTTGCTGAGTGTGTACCAGGTCCCGGAATATCCGAATTAGTTGCCTTGGGGGATTCACTCGCTCCGTATCGGTCCGTAAAAATTGCATGTGATATTGATGAAGAAATTGCCCGAAAGGTACGTGAAAGAGCAGTTGATTGGCCGGGTGTGGCAATCGAAATCAACCCGATTCGGGATTATCCTACAGGTTCACTAACTGCGAATGTAGTCGGGTTTCTCGGTCCAATTCCGGCCTCGTTGGAAGAGGTATATCGCGAATTAGGATTTATTCCCAATCGGGATAAAACTGGTTATGCAGGTGTTGAGGCATCTTTGGATGCGATTCTCACAGGAACACCTGGGAGGCGAACAATTCAGGTTGATGTGGCGGGAAAAGAACTTCGTAATTTAGAGCCACCAATTCCTCCCGTACCGGGAAATAACCTGACATTAACCATCGACACGCGCTTGCAGTCTGCAACCGAGGCCGTACTCCTTACAGAAACTAAGGCTTGGAATGATTATTTTGGTCGCATTCGAATTTCAAGTGGCGTAATTATTGCTATGAATCCGAAAACTGGAGAGATTTTAGCAATGGTTACCTTTCCCACATATGAAAACAATCGCATGGCTCGATTTATCCCCGCAGCATATTACGAACAGCTGAGCCAAGATCCCCGCCGGCCATTATTGAATAACGCCATTCAGGCAGAATACCCACCCGGTTCTGTATTTAAACTTTCCACCGCAACAGGGGCGATTAATGAGGAAGTCGTAACCTTGACGCAGTCAATATACGCACCTGGGCAACTGCTTTTATGTGAGAAGTTTTCCCCAAATGACCCATGCACGGATCGAAATACCCGCCCGTTTGTAGACCATATTTTCGATACTGTCCCTGAAGGGTTTGGTGTAATTGATTACTTAAAATGTATCGCTTTTTCGAGTAATGTTTGTTTCTATAAACTGGGTGGAGGCTTTGAAGATGAAATTGAGGAAGGTTTGGGTATTTTTCGTCTTGGAGAATATGCACGGGCAATTGGATATGGGGAAGCTTCCGGGATCGAATTGATCGGCGAACAGGACGGTTTGATTCCTTCCCCTCAGTGGAAACGTATCAATCAAGGCGAGAACTGGTCAACAGGCGATACATACATTGCATCTGTTGGGCAGGGATATGTTCTAGGGACGCCTCTTCAAATCCTGATGTCTGGCGCGACGATTGCAAATAATGGAAAGGTGATGCAACCCACGATTGTCCGTGATGTGACTGACAAGGAGGGGAGGGTAATCGAAAGATGGTTTAATCCTGACGATATTTCAGTTACGGCAGAGTCAACACCGGGGAGTCACCAGATATCTCCGTTCGTTCCGAATGTGAAATGGGATGTCACAATTACACCTATGATCAAGCAGTATAGTTGTGAACAGGGGTATTGTTCTGATACGGGCGAGGTGAAAATTGTGAAACCCTCCAGTATCGAAGCTGTGCAGACAGGTATGCGCATGGCTGTTACTATGGCACCATGGGGAACCTTGAATAAACAATTTGCAGATTTCCCCATTGCTGTCGCAGGTAAAACTGGTACAGCAGAATATTGCGATGATGTAGCCTTGAAGGCCAATCGCTGTCAGTTTGGTCAATGGCCCACACACTCTTGGACATTGGCCTATGCGCCGTTCGACGATCCAGAGATTATCGTTATGGCATTTGTATATAATGGGGGGGAGGGTGCCGCCGTTGCAGGGCCTATGGTATACCGCACATTAGAAGCATATTTTGAACTAAAAGCAATCGATATCGCCCAAGGTGTGGGTGGGTAACTGTCGAAGACTTTCTAGTTTGACTTCATGCTATAATTTGGCCCAGTGTATTAAAAGAAAGGCTAAATTCTTTTTCGTGTAGCTATGAGTGAGCAATCGATTCCAGTTCAGATAAAAGGTTTGCGGGATGGTGTGCTCATCACGATAGTCGATGGAGAATGGGAAACCTTGGAGATTGCTCTGCTTGAGCAAATCCACAAACAAGAAGCTTTTTTTCAAGGATCGCGAATAGCACTAGACGTTGGGACGCAAGATTTACGGGTCAATGACTTGGTAACACTGCGCGATAAACTTTTAGAACGAGAAATATCACTTTGGGCTGTGATAAGCGAATCGCCCACAACAGAGAAGACGGCCCAATTGCTTGGTATGGCCACCCGTATCTCGAAACCTCGGCCGGAAGAAGCACATCAATATTCAATTGATGAATTGAATGATGAAAATGCACTCTTTGTCAGCAAGACTGTTCGATCCGGTATTAGGATAGAATTTCCCGGTCACGTAGTTGTGTTTGGTGATGTTAATCCTGGAGCTGAAATTATTGCAGATGGTAATGTTATTGTTTGGGGACATGTGCGTGGCATGATCCATGCAGGGGCAAAAGGAGATGATTCAGCCTATATTTGTGGATTGGATCTTTCACCTACACAATTACGAATTGCCGACGAGGTTTCCGCCATGCTTGAACCACAAAATAATCCAACACCTGAGATTGCCAGCATAAATGAATTTGGAAAGCTACAATCGGTTCCCTGGCAACAAAGTAAATAATTACAGGATATATCAATGAGCGCAAAAATAATTACAATCACAAGTGGTAAGGGCGGAGTTGGTAAAACAACAGCCGTTGCTAACATCGCAGTTGCATTGGCTTCAAATGGAGCCAAAGTTTGTTGTATAGATGGTGATATCGGATTGAGAAATCTTGATGTTGTCATGGGTTTGGAAAACCGCATTGTTTACGATCTTGTGGATGTGATTGAAGGTCGCTGCCGACTGAGGCAGGCCATGATCCGCGATAAACGCTTACCTGAACTACACCTGATTCCAGCAGCTCAGACGCGGGATAAAAGTTCAGTTTCACCGTCTGATATGGTTCGATTGGGCGATGAGCTTCGCCCGGAAGTGGATTGGATAATAATCGATTCACCTGCAGGAATTGAAAGAGGCTTTCGAAATGCAGTAGCTGCCGCAGATCAAGCTATCATCATTACCAATCCGGAAGTATCCGCCGTTCGTGACGCAGACCGAGTCATCGGACTGATTGAAGCGGAAGAAAAAGGGAACCCTTTGCTGATCATTAACCGTCTTAATCAGGATATGGTTAAAAATCACGACATGCTCTCAGCAGAAGATGTTCTTGACTTGCTAGCCATTCGTTTGATTGGTATCGTTCCCGAAGACGAGGCAGTCATCGTAGGTACAAATCGAGGTACGCCAATTGTTCTTGATGAAAAAAGTGTTGCCGGGCAAGCTTTCCGAAACATTGCAAAACGCCTGGAAGGCCAGGATGTACCTTTCTTAGATTTGGATAACCAGGGTAATTTATGGAAGCGCATCCAGCGTATGACGGGGAGAAAATAGTATGAGCCGCCTGTTTTCCGGTCGGAAGCGCAGCGCTAAAAGTGCGAAGGAGCGTTTGCAACTGGTCCTCATTCATGATCGCACCGATTTGACTCAACCTGAATTGGAAGCGCTCAGAGATGAACTCTTAGAAGTGATTTCACGTCATGTTGATATCGACCCCGAAGCTGTTCACATCGACGTGGAGCACGATGGTCGTGAACAGCGTCTGGTGGCTGATATTCCTCTTAGGAGCGTTACGCGCCGTCGTAGTGGGTAAGTCTAATGCTGCGCGATATTTCGTGGCGACATTTTGATTTTTGGTTAATGGGCGCAATCGTAATGGCGACTGCGTTCGGTACTACAATGATTCGTTCGGCTATTGCCGGGAACGAAGTGCTGTTACCATTAATCAACCGCCAAATCCTCTTTGCAGGTAGTGGCTTGTTGGCCATACTCATTGTGGCAGCCATCGATTATCGATATTGGATTTCTCTATACATACCTATTTATATCGTAATGGGGGTTTTGCTCTTTGCATTGTATCTAAGCGCACAGGCTGTCTTTGGTGCTGCACGATGGTTTACCGTCGGTGTATTGTTCATTCAACCGACTGAATTTGCAAAGATTGTAATTGTTTTGATATTGGCGCGCTATTTTGAAAAGAGTCGGGATCGCCCCCGGGATTTACGTTGGATAGCTCTCAGCCTAGTCTGGGTTTGGGGATTAACATTATGGATTTTGTTACAACCAAACTTGAGCAATGTAGTTGTAATTACAGTTATCTGGTTTGTGCTTATTTGGTTGAATGGCTTAAAGTTAAAGCACCTATTAACTTTTGGAGCAGCCGGTATTATCTCACTTGGTTCTGTTGTTGGTCTATCGTTTTTCGAAATTCGAATCCCCTTTCTTCAAGCATACCAGCAACAACGAATTGCCAATTTTATCTTGCCCGATCCAAATGCTACCTTTGGCGCTACCTATAATGTCCAACAAGCGTTAATAGCAATTGGTTCAGGTGGCCTTTTTGGCAAGGGGTACGGACATGGCACACAGACTCAATTGCGCTTTTTAAAAGTTCGCCATACTGATTTTATCTTTTCGGCCATCTCAGAAGAGTTCGGAATGGTCGGGGGAGTTCTGGTTATTATTGTATTGGCATTTATCATATGGCGTTGCTTACGGGTCGCCCAACGGGCGCGTGATGTTTCAGGAACAGTGATTGCATATGGCGTTGCAACCCTGATTTTTTTTCAGGGTGCAGTAAATATCGGTGTTAATTTGAATATTGTACCTGTTTCTGGTTTACCGCTACCGTTTATAAGTTATGGGGGTAGTGGTCTCACATCCCTCATGTTGGGTATAGGTCTTGTGGAAAGTGTGGCTCTTCGCCACAAAACATTGGATTTTTGATCATTGGAGTCTCATGGCAAAATTATTAAAACCTGTTAGGGTACGTATGGCACCCTCACCGACTGGAAATTTCCACCTTGGTTCTGCCCGTACGGCACTATATAACTACCTACTTGCTCGCAAGACTGGTGGAAAGTTTATCCTCCGCATTGAAGACACGGATCAAAAGAGATTTGTCGAAGGCGCAGAGCAAGAGATATTCGATAGCTTGGATTGGCTGGGCATAAGCCCGGATGAAGGACCGCATGTTGGTGGCAATTATGGCCCATATCGTCAGACCGAACGGCGCGAAATTTTTCTGGAGCACGCCCAAAAGCTTATTGAAAGAGGTGCGGCTTTTCCTTGTTTTTGCACACAGAAGGAGCTAGCTAAAATTCGCCAGGAACAGCAAAAGCGAAAAGAGAAACCACGTTATAACGGCAAGTGCCGTGATTTAGAACCCCCAGAAATTGCGCGGCGGATAGTCAAAGGCGAAAAACATGTCATCCGTTTCAAAATACCCTATCAGGGTTCAACCACAGCCCATGACCACCTGCGAGGAGATATTGTTACTGAGAATCAATATCTCGATGATTATGTCCTGCTAAAGTCAGATGGATTACCAACCTATCACTTAGCTGCGATTGTGGATGATCACTTGATGGGAATCACGCATGTCTTCCGTGGCTCGGAGTGGCTTGCAACATTTCCTCTGCACGTGCAGATTGTGAGAGCTTTTGGCTGGGATGAACCTATCTGGGTCCACCTATCGGTTTTCCTAAAACCAAGTGGCAAGGGAAAGATGAGCAAGCGCGAACCGGTTGCCGCTATGAAGGATGGTCATTCGATATTCGTCAAAGACATGCAGGGATTGGGTTACACGCCCGAGGGAGTACTGAATTGGGTTGCCCTAATGGGTTGGGGTGTGGCCGAAGACGACGTTATGAACCTCGAACAAATGATTGACAGATTCGACGTGGATCGCTTGACTCCCTCGCCAGCCGGGATAAATTTTTCAAAGCTTGATCATTTCAACGGAGCACACATCCGCCTCTTATCGCCCGAAGAACTGGCAGCGCGGATTAAGCCTTTCTATCTCCAGGCCGGTTACCGAGTGGACGATTCCATACTGATGGCTATCACCCCGCTCATTAGGGAACGTCTTGTCACGCTGGACGATTGCCTTGCATTTGGCGGCTTTTTTTTCGAGGAGACTGTCGAGCCTGAACCGGAAGATTTGATCGCCAAAAAACTGGATGCTGCACAATCCGCCGAAATCGCCCGCCGAACATTAGTAATATTAGAATCACTGCCCAAAATTACTCACGAGGCCGCTGAAGAACCCCTACGTGGGTTGGTCGAAGAGATGGAATTGAAACCCAATCAGGTTTTTGGAATTCTGCGTGTGGCAGTGACTGGACAAAAAGTGAGCCCGCCGTTGTTTGAAAGCATGGAAGTGATTGGCACAAAGAAAGTGTTGGAGCGGGTGAAAAATGCTATAGAAATCTTGAAGAACTTGTAAATATAATAAAAGCGCCATTCGGCGCTTTTATCTAACCTATTTTTTCTTGGCAATCTTCGCCCAACTATCCCTAAGTGGAACAGTACGATTGATGACCAATTTCTCGTCCGTGCTATCCTGATCTACACAGAAATAACCCTTGCGTTCAAACTGCAAACGGAAACCAGGTTCCGCTCTTTCTAAACTTGGTTCAACATACGATTCCAGTACTTCCAGCGAGTTGGGGTTGAGATATTTTTTGAAGCTGTCGCTATCCGGATTTTCTGCGGTGAACAAGCGATCATACAGGCGGATTTCTGCCGGTAGGGCGTGCTGCGCTGAAACCCAATGAATCGTAGCTTTGACTCGGCGTCCATCGGGGGCATCGCCGCCGCGCGTGGCCGGGTCATAGGTACAATGCACCTCGGTCACCTCACCAGTTTTCGGGTCCTTGACGACGCGGGTGCAGATCACAAAGTAAGCGTAGCGTAAGCGGACTTCATTCCCGGGATAGAGGCGATAGAACTTTTTATGGGGTTCTTCCTGGAAATCATCCCGCTCGATATAAAGCACTTTTGAGAAGGGAACTTTTCTGGTCCCGGCCTCTAGGTCTTCAGGATTGTTAATGGCCTCAAGTTCTTCAACCTGGTCAGCTGGGTAATTCTCAATTACTAGCTTGAGTGGACGTAGCACACCCATACGGCGGGGAGCGCGCTTATTCAAATCATCGCGGATGCAGGCTTCTAGCAATGCAATATCTACCACAGTATTGGCTTTTGCGACGCCAATGCGTCGGATAAAATCGTGAATGGCTTCCTTCGTGTAGCCACGACGGCGTAATGCGCGTAACGTGGGCATGCGGGGATCATCCCAACCGCTGACTAGGCCTTCATCCACCAATTGCCTGAGATATCGTTTGCTCAATATGGTGAAGTTGAGAACCAAACGGGCAAACTCAATCTGGCGTGGCTGGAAAACGTCCAGCTCATCTAAAAACCACTCATACAACGGACGGTGATTTTCGTATTCGATGGAACACAAGGAGTGCGTGATACCCTCCATTGAGTCGTTCTGTCCATGTGCCCAATCATACATTGGGTAAATTTTCCACTTGGAACCGGTGCGATGATGTGGTGGTTCGTGAATAATACGGTACATGACCGGGTCACGCATGTTGATGTTAGGATGTGTCATGTCGATTTTTGCACGTAATACGCGTATGCCATCAGGGACCTCACCGTTCTTCATGCGCTCAAGCAATTCCAGATTTTCCTCTACCGAGCGATCTCGAAATGGGCTGTTTACGCCTGGTTCTGTGAGCGTGCCTCGGGTTTGGCTGACTTCTTCCGGAGACTGATCATCGACGTAGGCTTTTCCATTTTTAACCAGCTTTACGGCCCAATCATACAGCTCATCGAAGTAATCGGAAGCGTAGGTTTCTTTGACCCATTCGATACCCAGCCAGCGGGCATCTTCTTTGATCGCATCCACATATTCCACATCTTCTTTGACCGGGTTGGTGTCATCGAAGCGTAGATATAATTCGCCGCCTTGTTCATGGGCGACAAGATAATCGATCAAGAATGCCTTGGTATGCCCAACGTGCAGGTAGCCATTGGGTTCCGGTGGCAGCCGTGTACGCACGTATTCGAAGCGTCCATTTTCCAGGTCTTCGACTACAGCCTCACGGATAAAATCTGTGGGCTTGGTTGTTTCGTCAGTCATAATTGTGCCTCTGTGTAGTACAAGATATATATTTGTCAATTATAACAAAGCGATGCAAAAAACTACTCATTGAGATTGCTTTCTCTTTTGGTGCATGGTAGAATTCACCCCGCAAAAGAATTGGGGGCTCGTCTAATGGTAGGACGGCTGTCTCTGGAACAGTTAGTAATGGTTCGAATCCATTGCCCCCAGCTATAAAAGGCTCTCATAGAGGGTCTTTTTATCATTAATAGTCGAACCCCCACAAGGGGATGTTATCCATTCCCCCAATTATAAAAGGGGCTGTCCCAAAAGGCAGCCCCTTATTGGATTAAGATCTGAACTGGTAA
>CAZCPP010000175.1:0-8328 GCA_964500655.1 uncultured Anaerolineaceae bacterium
GAATGGAAAGATTATAGCACAAATGGTCTGTTTTCTTTGAGGTACAATAACCCCATTCTCACGAAGGACAAATAGTGTTCGAAATTCTATTACTTGGAACTTCCGCTGCCGCACCTTCTGCCCGGCGTGGGCTTTCCGCTGCTATCGTAAAACACGATGAGTATCGTTTTCTGGTGGATTGCGGCGAAGGCACACAACGACAGATCCTGAAATCTAGGGCGGGTTTCAAACGCTTGAACCGCATTCTGCTCACGCACGGGGATCTTGATCACATTCTGGGCCTCGGTGGGTTGATGTCCACCTTTATGCGTTGGGAAGCGATTGATAAACTTGAAATTTTTGGCGGACATTCGGCGCTCGATCGCGTCCATGACCTGTTATTTGGAGTTGTGCTGCGCGGAAGAAAACCACCTATGGATCTTTCCCTACGAGAACTCAAGCCCGGCATTTTCTTCGAAGCTGATGATTTCACTGTAACGGCTTTTCGCGTCACACACCATGGGCCGGATTGCCTGGGGTATATCTTCGAGACCAAAGCCCGACGTCCCTTTCTGGCAGAAAAGGCAGATGAATTCGGGGTTCCATTTGGGCCTCAACGAAAAAAACTGGTTGACGGCGCAACCATTAAACTGGAAAATGGGAAAACGATCAAACCGGATGATGTACTTGGCCCGTTGCAAAGCGGCACCAAATTGGTCGTGGTGGGGGATACTGGCCGCACCGATAACATCATCGAGCATTGTCAAAATGCTGACGCGCTGGTGATCGAATCCACGTATCTCAATGAAGAGGCGGAAATGGCAAAGCAGTTCTCGCACCTCACGGCCAAAAGTGCTGCTGAACTGGCGAAGGAAGCTGGAGTCAAAAAACTGATTCTGACGCATCTCTCTCGCCGCTACCGTGAACGTGATGTGCTGGCCGAAGCGCAGGCTGTCTTCCTGGAGAGCGTCGTGGCAAGGGATTTCGATAGTTACCAAATCAAACGGACCTGAGAAAAAAGACGCCGAGCGGCGTCTTTTTAGAATATCCGATGTAGTGAGGCAGTTAATCGCTGGTCATAATGAACAATGGGGTCATCTCGAAGCTTTTATAGTGCGGACGCAAGCGGTCTGTGTTATAGAAGCGCTCCACGTTGACCGTTTTATTAGTGCTAGTGACAATATCGATTGGAACATTATCATAACGCCCGTTTTTTAGCACCACCAGCCGTCCATGCGTCTTATTTTCTATCAAATCAAGTGCCAGATTGCCGTAAGCCATTGGAGCAATCGCATCAATCGCATCCGGGGCTCCACAGCGAACCAGGTAGCCAAGTTTTTGGTTAACCATGTCCACCGAGCGGCCGTCGTTGTATTTGGGAGCTAATTCTTTCAATCTTGCCGCAACCAGATCGCCAATGCCACCCAGTTTAGCATGCCCAAAGGCATCGGTGGTGCGATCTTCAAAGATCATTTCACCGCCCTCGAACATCGCACCTTCTGAAATTAGCACAACAGAATACTGGCTTGGATTGTACTTACGGTCAAGCATCAACATTTCCGCCAACCGTTCGATTTTGAACTTGAACTCCGGAATGACACAGCGATGTGTAGCACCCGCCATCGTTGGCAGCATGGCGGTAAACCCAGCATAACGACCAAAGACCTCCAGCACCATCAAACGTTCATGAGAACCAGCTACTGTCCGTAAACTGTTGGCGAGTTCAATCGTACGCGTGACGCAGGTGCTGAAACCAATGCAGTAATCGGTGCCAGGCACATCATTATCCATCGTCTTCGGGACCCCGACAACTTTGACTCCTTCCTGATACATGCGAACAGCATAGCTTAGTGTGTCATCACCGCCAATCGGGATGAGATAATCAACCCCTAGAAAGTCAAGATTCTTCAGAACTTCCGGTGTTAGATCATTAACTTCATCGGTGTATTTTTCCTGCAGGTGTTCGGGGAGACGGTCGCTCTTGAACCTAGTTGGATTCGTGCGTGAAGTGTGCAGAAAGGTACCCCCGGTACGACCAGCTCTGTTGACAACATCTTCGGTCAGTATCTGATAGTTATTGCTGTTATCTGTCTTTTTATCTCGCACGATATCTACCAACCCGGCCCAGCCACGCCGAATGCCGATGACCTTATATCCATCTCGCAAAGCTCGGATGGTTACAGCTCGAATAGCCGGGTTTAGCCCTGGCACATCACCGCCACCAGTTAGAATAGCAATCACACCGGTAGCTTTTTTGGACATAACTCCACCTCCATTCCAAGGTTGTTGGTCAACTCTTGTATCATTGTACACAATTAAACGCCCTAAGGAACAGATTCTCTTGTTTTTTTTCAAATACGTCTACTCTCCAAAACAGCCATGCGGTAAAATTGGCTAAATTTTTATTATGAGGCCTACAGATGATTGACAAACCATTTACATTTGGACTATTAACTTCAGGGGGTGATGCGCCTGGCATGAATTCCTGTATCCGAGCGGTAGTGCGGACCGCTACGGGAAATAACGCTAAGGTGTTAGGTGTTATTGATGGCTATGAGGGCTTAATCAATGGCGAGTTCCGCCAATTAGGAGCCCGCGACGTGGGTGGCATTTTGCAACGAGGTGGTACGATTCTACAAACTAGCCGCAGTCCACGATTCATGGAGAAAAAAGGTCAGCGGGAAGCTATCCGCAACTTGAATGAAGCCGGGATGGATGGTTTGGTTGTTATTGGTGGAGAGGGCTCATTACGAGGTGCGCATGCATTGGCCCAACAAGGAATAAAAGTGGTCGGTATCCCTGCCAGCATTGATAATGACATCTGGGGTACAACTATGTCGATTGGCGTGGATACAGCCCTCAACACCATCATGGAAGCGGTAGACAAGCTGCGAGATACAGCTTCTTCTCACAACCGGGCGTTCTTGGTTGAAACCATGGGGCGTGGGAGCGGATACTTAGCCGTGATGGCTGGCATCGTTTGCGGGGCTGAAATTGTGCTCGTGCCAGAAGTGCAATGCAGTGTGGATGAAATTGCAGAAACTGTGGAAGATGCCTATCGCCGCGGAAAAACACATGCCATTATTATTGTTGCGGAAGGTTCAGATCTTCGCGCCAATGACCTTGACAAAGCCATAAACGAACTGGATGTCGGTTTCAAATCACGCGTTACGATTTTGGGACACATCCAACGCGGTGGCCGCCCTACAGCGTTCGACCGTTTGTTGGCAGGCAGGCTGGGAACGAAAGCTGCCGAGACACTACTGGAAGGTCAAACTGATGTCATGATCGGATTACAGGGCCAGAAAATTGGGTTGATTCCACTTGAAAAAGTTACAAGTCAGCATCGTCAGGCCAACCAAGAGTATTATGAAATGGCCAAGATGCTGGCGCAGTAGTCATAAAAAACTTACGCTTTCCACAAACAAAAAGAAACAGCACCTAAGCACAGGTGCTGTTTCTAGATTCGTAAATCTTATGTGTATAGTCTGCAATTAAATCCAGTTTGGCTCCTCGTATGTACCAAAGACTTCTTTCATCACGTTGATAATTTCGCCCAACGTGGCATATGCGTGTACAGCTTCCATGATATAGGGCATGGTGTTTTCCGTGCCCTGGCAGGCGATGCGTAGCTTATCTAAAGCTTGCCCAACACGGCCATTGTCGCGCGTCTCACGGACTTCTTCCAGCCGAGATACCTGACGCTCATAACCTTGTGGATCCATTTCAAGGATTGGGATGGTCAACGGCTTATCTTCGGCATAAGCATTCAAGCCTACAATCTTTCGATCGCCTAAATCGATTTCACGTTGGTAACGATAGGCTGCATCTGCAATTTCGGACTGGAAGAAGCCTTTCTCGATGGCGGGGATAACACCACCAAGCTCCTCAATGCGACGGAAATAATCATAAGCTTGCTTCTCGATGCGGTCGGTCTGTGACTCGACGAAGAAGCTACCACCGAGTGGATCGATTGTGTTCGTTACTCCGGATTCTTCCGCCAATATTTGCTGCGTGCGCAGTGCAATAGTGACCGCATGCTCAGATGGCAAAGCCAGGGCTTCGTCCAATGAATTTGTATGCAACGACTGCGTACCACCAAGCACGGCAGCCAGCGCCTGCACCGCTACACGTACAACGTTATTCTCCGGCTGCTGGGCCGTCAACGAGACGCCAGCAGTCTGCGTGTGGAAGCGGCACAACCAAGAACGCGGATCTTTGGCGCCAAAGGTTTCTTTCATTTCGCGTGCCCAGATGCGACGGGCAGCGCGATACTTGGCGATTTCTTCAAAGAAATCGTTGTGAGCATTGAAGAAGTAAGATAGCCGCGGCGCAAAGGCATCTACATCCATACCGCGCTCGATTCCCCAACGGACGTACTCCAATCCATCGGAGAGTGTAAAGGCCAGTTCTTGTGCAGCGGTGGAGCCCGCCTCACGGATATGATACCCGCTGATTGAGATGGTGTTCCATTTCGGGACTGTGCTGGTGCCGTATTCCATTGTGTCCACTACCAGCCGCATGGACGGTTCGGGCGGGAAGATGAATTCTTTTTGGGCGATGAACTCTTTTAGAATGTCATTCTGGATGGTGCCACGCAGTTGATCGGGGCGCACACCTTTATTTTCAGCCGCAGCGATATACATGGCCCAAATAATGGCAGCCGGTGAGTTGATGGTCATGCTGGATGATACTTTATCCAGTGGAATGCCATCCAGTAGGATTTCCATATCCTTGAGCGAGGAGACCGCCACACCACATTTGCCAAATTCGCCCAACGCTTCAGACTGATCGGTGTCGTAACCCATCAGGGTAGCCAGGTCGAAGGCGATCGAAAGGCCGGTCTGACCCTGATCGAGCAAGTACTTGAAACGCTCGTTCGTTTCCTCAGCGGTTCCAAAGCCGGCGAACATGCGCATGGTCCAGAGCTTGCCGCGATGCAACGTCGGGTGGACACCACGTGTATAAGGATACTCACCCGGAAGCCCCAGTTCCGATGCGTAATCCATGTCCGCAACATCAAGTGGAGTATAAAGTCGATCTATCGGTTCAGAAGAAGTAGTCATAAATTTATCGTGTCGTTCGGGTAAAGACGCTAGCGTTTCATGCAAACTGGTCTCTTCCCACGTATCCAGCGAATCTTTTAATTCGTCAATCTTCTTCTTATCATACATGTTTGTCTCCTTGGACGAAGATGGTTGAATTATAGCAGAGGCGAGTCTATCGTCCACTCTCTGAATTTGGTATACTCACTTCACACTAGCCCAATAGGTAATCCATAATATGCCCCGCTTTGAAATTGACGTAGATCCCGTAGACCACATCACTGCTGATGCCATCGGCAAACCTGGTCAGCGTGTGTTTTACATTCAGGCCTGGCAGGATCAGCGCACAGTAAATGTATTAATCGAGAAATTCCAATTGCAATCACTCTCAGTGGGTGTGGAACAGTTCCTGGCCGAAGTGATCCGCCAGGCTCCCGAAATCGAAGATGTACCCGGCGAGTTTGTAGAAGACCAGATGCATATCAACCCGCCCGTGGATCCGCTCTTTCGTGTGGGCGAAGTTGGGCTTGGTTATGACAAGGACCGTGACCGTGTGGTGCTCCAGACCCGCGAACTGCTAGTCGAAGATGAGGATCCCGATTCGGCAGCGGTTGTTCGTTTCTGGTGCACGCGTGAGCAGATGCGCAAAATGGCACGCTGGGGCGCGGAAGTAGTCACACGCGGCCGGCCGACCTGCCCGCAATGCAGTGCGCCCATGGAAGCAGACGGACATTTCTGCCCGAAGAAGAACGGGCACAAGCATTAGTACCCAAAATAGATGGACACAACATTACAAACTGCCCTACAAGTCGGCGAACTTGAACTTAAGGGGCAGTTTATGCTTGGCAGCAACTACACTTTTCTGGTCAATGTACATCACAATGGGGGGCAGTTACAAGCAGTCTATAAACCGTCCAAAGGCGAGCGACCACTGTGGGATTTCCCCGACCACACGTTAGGGCATCGTGAAGTAACCGCCTATCTGATTAGCGAAGCGCTAGGCTGGAATTTTGTCCCTTACACAGCCTTGCGCGAAGATGGCCTCTACGGCCCTGGCTCAATCCAGCAATATATCGAATACGATCCCAACTATCACTACTTCGTCTTCACAGACGAAGATAAGGCCCGTTTGCCAGTTGTAATGCTCTTTGATCTTCTGTGCAACAATGCCGATCGCAAGGGCAGCCACGTCATCATCGAAAAAGAGACGGATAAACTTTGGTTGATAGATCATGGACTGTGCTTCCATGAAGAGAACAAGCTACGTACGGTCATCTGGGATTTCGCCGGTCAATCTATCCCTGATGATTTACTCGAAGCTATAGCGCATCTTTCCTCAAACCAAAACTTGCTCGCTGACCTGGGACCTTATCTCAGCTCAAACGAGATCACTGCGCTCATCGCTCGCACCGAAGCGTTGACCGCATCTGGCATGTTCCCACTCCCGCCGGAAGATCGGCGCGCTTTTCCATATCCACCGTTGTGATTTATTTTAGGGCACGATATATCGTGTCCCTACTGGAGATATTCATGACCCATTACAAACTCGCTTTTATCGGATTTGGCAACGTAGGCCGAGAACTGGCACGCCTGTTACTTCGCAAGCAAGATATATTGACATCCAAATATGACCTCACCTTTTCAGCCACTGGAATTGCTACGGGTAGTCACGGCTTTGCCGTCAATCCCAACGGTCTCGACTTGCTAAAATGTACCGAAGCTGTCGAAGCGGGCGGTTCGCTGGACAAACTTTCCAGTCAGCCGGTTTCCAACTCCATCGACATTATCAAGGCTTCACAAGCCGACTTTATGTTTGAAAACTCACCTGTAGACCATAGCACCGGCCAGCCCGCAATTGACCACGTCCGTACGGCATTGGAATCAGGAATGCATGTTTCAACCGCCAATAAAGGGACGGTGGTACATGGTTATCGCGATTTGACCTCGCTAGCAGAGTCAAAAGGACGTAAATTCTATTTCGAATCGACCGTGCTGGGCGGCTCGCCACTTTTCTCTGTCTTCCGTGAAACCATGCCCGGTGCAGATTTGATCTCTTTTCAGGGCATCTTGAACTCGACCACAAACATTATATTGTCACGTATGGAACGCGGTGAAACCTTCGAGGAAGCGGTGGCATACTGCCAAGGTATCGGCGTGGCCGAGACTGATCCATCCGCGGATGTGGATGGTTGGGATGCGGCCATCAAAGTTGCTGCGCTGGTGACTGTCTTGATGGATACGCCCTTCAAGCCACAGCAAGTGGATCGAAAAGGCATTCGGGAGATCACGCCTGAGATGATCGAGCAGGCCAAGGCGAGTGAGAAGCGCTGGAAGTTAGTTTGTTCAGCGGAAAAGGATGGGAAAACGGTAGCCGCCAGTGTCAAACCGGAGCTTGTCTCTATATCATCTCCTTTATTCGACATGGAGAATTCTACGACTGGCGTGGCTTTCCGCACGGATGTGTTGGGAGATTATTCTATAATTGAGTCTGAACGCGAGGGCATGGTAGCGGGCCCCATCCCAACGGCTTATGGATTGTTCTCTGATTTTGTAAATGCAGCCAAAGGAGGCTGACATGCAGGAATTTACGCTAAGGGATATTATGCGGGTGCTGGAGGAAGGTTGGGGAGAATACGTGGGACAATTCAAAGCGCTTTCTCCTGAGACGCAAACAACCTTTGTGCAAAAACAAGGCTATGAAAACTTTCATGATCTGCTTGCGCATATTGTCGGATGGTGGGAGGAGGGTTTGTGGATCATCACCGGAATTCTGGAAGACCCCAGCTTCACTTGGAAAGATCGCGATACCGACGCTTTCAATCTGGAGCTAATCGAGAAATACCGTTCATGGGGAGAGGAAGACTTGTTGTTGCATTTCGAAAATGTTCGTGAGGCCACTCTAGAATTGGTCTCGGAATTGAACGAAGACGCACTGACGAATAAAGACATTCGCACTTGGTTATATGCCAATGTGATCGAGCATTTGGAAGACCATAAAGTTACGTAAGTAAAACACAAAGTTACTAAATAAAAGAGACACGAAGGGGTTATGTTGGTGACTTTGTGCTTTGCGTCTTCGTGGTAATCGGGAGTCACAATGGAAGAGAGAGACGTTTTCATCATATCAGCCGTACGCACGGCAATTGGGGTAGGAAAACCAGGCGGGGCTTTGCACGAATTTCATCCAGTTGATTTGTCTGCCATGATCATGAAAGAAGCCGTTCGGCGCGCCGAGGTTGAAATGGATCGCACCTTCTTTGGGATTTCGCGTGGAGAGGCCATATATGGGGGTACGCTGATTAGG
>CAZCPP010000176.1:0-8312 GCA_964500655.1 uncultured Anaerolineaceae bacterium
ACGATGTAATCGGGAACCGTCCAATCATAAATGCCGGGTTCTACTTCAAAATCACCCCAGTGAAAATAGTAATGTGATACCTGAACACCACTATCGCGGGCTAAAGCCAGTGCTTCTTGGTAAGCTGAGGGGTTAAAGTTGTCGCCATCCACTGTAGCCGGGATGACAATCATACCCAGCGCTCCTGTATCGAGTTGCTGTGCTCGATCAGAATTGTCACAAACAGCTGAATCCTGTGCTTGCCGGAATAATATTTCATATTGTTTGAAATCATTTTCCAAAGCAACGCCAGTTATTTCGTAGGTTTTTGCATCACAGTAGAGTAAATGACTGCTCAGACGCATCACATTAAAAACCTCTGTGACCGCTAATTCCAGGTAGACTTTCTCTGCATCGCCATATTCTTCTAGTAATGACACTTTTTCGTTTTCGGCAACCCATTCACTGACGCTCTCCGCCACAATACTCGGAATCAATGGCCAGGATTTGATCCACAATGAGGCTGTGCCATCACCAACTGCGTGAATAACCTGCTCGTCAGTTGAGGGTTCTTCCTTCCAGTCAATGGGCAAAGCCAGGCTGAAATCATTATCCGTGAAGGTAGTCTATTCGGTGGTGGCCGTTGTTGGCGTAATCGTAGGCGCTGGCTGTTGTCCACAGGCGAGAACGATGAGTAAACAGGATAAAGCTGCAAGCAAGAAGTGTTTCATTCAAAATACTTATACTGCTGCTTCAACAGAAGACGGTTTCTCTCGTCTCTTGATGAAGGTCGATATCGCTGCTCCGATTCCAGCCCATACTGCCAAGGGCGTAAAAAGGAACCAACCAATGTAAGGAGCAAGGCCCGCTAACAGCATTAACCCTCCCCCTCGTATAATTGTGATAGATGGGGTGCTCTCTTTGCCGCTTCGAACACCTAGTAATTGCGCGAATGCGATCAGCCCAACCGCTGTAAATACGGCAAGTATTGCAGCAATCAATACGCTAATTATGGCAGAGATGGCTGCAATTACGCCCCCGAATCTTTCTCCTAACCATATAAACAAGAGTACTAAGACGCTACCAAAAACGAAGTTGACCAAGCCAAGTAAAATCGACTTTCCACCCGCATTTTCCAGCGTTTTCTGAACCTTTGTGATCGGTTCAGGCAAGAGCAGGACTGCCACGGCAAAGAATGCCAATAGGCTCACCCCTCCAAGTAAGATGATGATCAGCAAGTCAAACAGGTTATTCATTATTGCCTCCTTTTGAGGAATAGAGGATTTGAAGATGGGAATCCCAAACTGCTAATGCACTTTTCTGGCAACCATTACTGCGTTCCATCCCGGTATAAACCCAAATAGTGGCTAGGTCTTTGGTTTCTTTATCTGGCATAATTTCTAATAATTTATCGAAGTCCAGAGATGCCCAGTTTACAACAAATTCAAATCGGTTCTCTCCTGCTGTGTGTAACAGGAAATCAATCCATTTTCTCTGATATTCTTCCGAAAAGCGGTACTGTTTTCCAAATACCTTGAAATCTTGTGATGGAGCACCCGATTCTGTTACCGCTATCGGTTTATCAAAATCCAACGCAATATCAAATAGATCATCTGGGATTGGGTCAGCCTTGCCTGAGGGGTAAAACCAGCCATAGGGATATACACTCAAGCCAATCAAATCGCTATATTCCAATATCTCAGCGATCTCCTTACGTTGCGAATCACGATCACCGCCATCAAGACCATTCATATGCGATAACGTGTAAGTAGCGAAGATAGGCAAACCAGGATATTCGTCCTTTAAAGCCGGATAATGGAATTTATGCAATTCTTTGTAAGCAATCCAGGTATTAGGCGCGTTGACCTGTGCTACATTTACTTCAATTCCTATCGCAAAATAATCAGGATCAAAGAATTCGATCACCTTGCGGGCATAATTAAAGTAAGCAGCCCGAACATCTGGGTGATCAAGCTGATAACTGTTCCAAGGATCAGGTAAAGGCATATTATCTGATTCACCCCAATACAAAACCAATTCAGTTCGGGTCAAGTTCAGCGGTGTAATTGAGATAAGTAAGGCGTGATCGGCAGGAATATCCGTACGCGTGGAGGTCCAATCCGCCAGTAATCCGGCCGAAAAATCCTTATTGACTAAAGCCTCGGGCCAGGGAACACCACCATCAAATTGGAGGGCGGTCAAATCTGCATGTTTTTCAATGAACCGGTCCATTCGCTGGATACCTTCAAGTGTGGCTTCTGGTGGCCAGCGCGTGAAACCCATCCGATAAGAGCGTTCTGTTGCATCTACTTGGACAGGTGTCAATGTTTCACACTCCGGGGCTGGCAGGCCTGGCTCTCCACATGCCAGAGAAGACATCACGATAACCAATAGAAAAATCAAAAAGTGTTTCATGAAAAAGGAAATCCTTTATGGATTATTGCGAAAGCCATCCCAGACTTGCAAGGCAGGTTTGGGATGGCCGTCAAATTTACGCAAACCGACGGATGTAAACAAACCCAAGGTTTCGACATCGCGATCACCCAAGCCCTCTTTGCGCATCATCTCAGAATATGATTCATAGTTGAAATCATTGAGCAGCAAGTAAACCCAGAAGGCAAGTCGTTCACCACCAATTTGATCGTGGATAGCATTCAAGTAATCAATTTGACTCTGCTCATCTCCAGGAAAGGGAGGATTCTCGCGAGATGTAAAACCGCCTTCTGCAACGGCCAGCGGTTTCGAGGTCCGGGAAAGAAGCGGAGTGTAATAGTCAAGGGGGATGTCTGCACCCGATTGAAAAGCAACAAACGGGTAAGAAGATATTACCCACACATCCAGGTTTGGTTCAAAGATTTCTACCTGATCCCAGTTGATATCGAAAGCGGTACGCCCATCTGAGGCCGCTACCAAAACATTATTTAGACCCTCCCACTGAAAAGTAACGAATATCTGTGTATCAGGAGTCTCGCTTTTTACCTGTTCGTAAACTTCATGATACAAACTTATGAAATTGTCGGCATCGTCGGGGTGAGCGCCTAGGTAAGTATTGATCTCCGATGCCAACCCAAGATATTTTGGATTGAACTCACGTACAAGCCACAAGGTGTAATTCGTAAATGCAGAGCGCACGTTGGGGTTACCGAATTTGGCTTCCCAATCCGAGGGTAATCCCATGAACTCGCCACGATTCATCCCGTTGAGTGGATCCACTACATAAATTGCATCAAGATTATTCTGCCGTGCCAATGTCATCTGATTACGGATATCTGTGCGATTTTGAGATTCACCTTCCACGCTGTCGACAAAATCTTCCCAAGGAATGGTGTGTTGAAATAAAACAAAATCCGCATGTTGCCCCATGTCCTTGTAATGGTTTAGTACACTTTCCAAGGTGGCTTCTGGTGGAGATGGAAAGAACCCATAATCAGTGTATCCGGAATCAAAGGTGAATGATTCCAGCGTTGGAAATAATGTAACGGTGGCTTGTTCATCACATGCCAGGGTAGCTAAAATCAATACAAGAATCAATGAGATCAGACGCTTCACTTACGGACCTCCTGCTTACTTTGCAATAAAATTACATTGCCTACTATCCAAAGGAATAGAGTCGAAATGGCTATTAGGGCCATATGAGTAGTTGAAATATTGATGCCGATGGTTGGCAACTGGATTTCAAACGGAGGCAATTGATAACTTAATACTGGAAGATGAAATGATGGTAATTCAAATCGTATGGAGAGCAAATGCGTGAGAAGGGATTGGAAGTTTATTGATTGAAGTTCTTGTTGTACTTGTGGAAGCCTAACGTACGGGACAATTTGCATCGAAAGCCAAGATACCAATCCAAGAACTACACCTACCTGGGCTGCAAAAGTGCGTGTCCACACACGTATGGACATTATTTGAGACAAGCGTGCCAAAATGGTTGGCATCAAATCACGCTCAAGCCGTACATCTGGCAAAGCCTCCAACTCGGAGAAAACCGCTTTGAGTTCATCCATTTTGGTACGGCATGTAATGCAAGTTTGCATATGGGCTTCTGCCGCATCGCGTGCCGTAGGACTCAAAGCCCGGTCTAAATATTCGTTGAGGGTAAAGTCATCAAGATGTTTCATAATTCAAGTCTTTCAAGCATTCCGCTAACACCTTTCGAGCACGGAACAGGTCTGATTTGACAGTGCTAAGCGGGCATTTCAATTCCTTGGCAATCTCATCGTAGCTCAAATCCTGAAAGTGTCGAAGTTCGATCACTGCCCGATAGCGCGGTGACAAGTTAGTAATCTCAGAGCGGATGCGTTCCTGTCTCTGCCGAGTCGCAACCTGCGTTTCGGGGCCAGGATGCGGGTCTTTTGGTGGAATCAGACTTTCCTCCAGGGACGAGACGGGTTTTTCCGCAATCAATCGATTTAGACATACGTTTACCGTAATCCGTTTGAGCCAAGGAGCCAAGGGGCGGTCCAAATCGAACTTGTCAAAGAATTTATATGCGCGGATGAAGGCATCCTGCGCGGCATCTTCAGCATCAGATACATTACCCAACATTCGATAGGCAACGTTGTAAACCACCTGCTGGTGCAGATGGACGATTTCAGCGAATGAAGCCTGGTCGCCGCGTGCAGCTTGCCGGACCAACTCGCTTTCCGGTGATGAAGACATGTCTATTTAATAGTACAGTGGGATTTTAGAAAAAGTTGCAAAAAGTTTATAGCCCTGCATTACCAGCAATACCAAGGAAAGCAAAGAACATACAAGCGCCGATGAATCCTAGAATCAGGCCGACAATTGCGGTCGCTTTAGATTTTTCTTTTCCAAAGAGACCAGCTATACCCAGGACAAGCCCTAAAAATCCAAGGAATGCACTGCTACCTCCGCATACAAAGAGCGGTGTGCCGGCGAATCGGATCCAATTTTGCGCGATACCAGTCCAGGCGCACAAACTTATGCCAAACACCTGTGCAACGGAGGCAATGCCCAATACCAGGCTAGCATTGCCAAGTGGATTAGGTTGTTGAGAATTATTGGACATTATGCCTCCTTAAATTTATGAGCGGACATTTCATAAATATCCGCTCAAAATCTAATGCTAGCCACTATTTACCTGGCTCTTTTGAAGCCTTTTTCGAAAAAGATAAGCGACAATAACCATTATCATTCCGATCAACGCCATGATTCCCGCTACACTTACCATCGGTTGGACAGCATCGTACGCAATTGTTACGACAATGCTTTCGAGCAAATGCAATAGGTCAGGCGGGAAAGATGCAGGAAACAATGGTGCAACATAAGCTTGGAATATCAAAGCTGTTATTAGCCCGCTGATGATAGTTAATGCCATACTGAAAAGTCCAGCAAACCATAATGGATATCCCCACCAGTTTAACCAATCCCCCAGAGAACGAACAGCTACAATAGTTATGGTCAATAAGCACAACATGGGCAGAAAAGGACTCAAGCGTATGATCGTTCTCAAGTTTTTCAATTCATTTATTTGCTGTTGATTGCCAGGATCAACGGGGATTAATTCCAATTGCTCTGGCACCATCAGTTCTACGGCAGTTTCTATTTCTTTTTTATATATCGGTCTCAAATCCACGAACAGGAATGATTCAGGTGGATTGCATAACACCATTTCTTGTGTCCCGGCAGCCATTGCACCAAGCTGTTCAAGAGTGCAGTCTGGCTGGTATTCAAGAAGTCCATAAATCGCGTCGACTCCCTGCGGGGATTGTAGGTGAGCTTTAAGATCAATCAGAGAGATTTCCACTGCATCGATTTCTCCATTTAGAAATGCCATGAGTTGTATAACAGCATCTTCAGCTAATACTTCAAGATTCTCAGGCGGGAGAAGTTTCCCCAGGAAATTTCCCCATTCTTCTTCAGAAAGGTTGCGGAGAAGTGCCAGTGGATCAACGGATTCCGCTTCCTGTGCTGCTACATACATTGCCTGCGCTGTTAATTTTGGAAAACGTTGATACACATTTTCTTTCTCAAATGCCTGGATATATAGCGCCGGGTCAAAAACACTCTGCTCTATATTGTAGAGCACAAACGCGAATCCGGTAGTTATCACAAATAGGATGGCAAAAGTGCCCGCAAATAATCTTATTAGGGCTTTTGAAATCTTTTCCATTACTCTGCATCTCGCCTAGAAACGCTACTGCTTGTTTATTACTTCGATGTAATCTCGTGTCATTGTCTCGCTACCTTCCGCGCCAAGCAAAGCGATTAATTCATATGCCAGTTCCGCCTTTTCTTCGGCATCTTTACGACTCCAGGTGCGGCTCTTTATCTCCAGGAAATGACCCAGATCGGGCTTCTCGATCGTATCTAGATTGACAAAGAATTCAATATCCTTATACGTAATATGCCAACGCAACCGGTTTTTCTGAATAGTCTCCTCTCCTACAGGCTGGAAATATTCCCGGTAGAAGCGCAAGGTATGCGTTGCCGGAGCCAGGAAGCGGCTTCGAGAAAGTAGTACATCATGATCGAATTTATCCTCACGTGGACCCAGCAAGGTCAGCCGGGAGCGGACACTCGTAATATTTCCTCGGGCATCCATCAATTCATCTTCCCGGAAGCGCAAGTGTCCCTGTTCAGGGTCTTCGAAGGAGAAGTAATTGTCATATTGACGGTAATGCTTATGCGCAGTTATTATGATCTCGGGTTTCATGATGTTGGATAGAATACTGGATTGATCCTCTATCTTGACCTTTACTTGCAACTCGTACGATTCCTGTTCCATCGATCCACCCAATGCAATCAATTTCGATAGAACAGATTGCTCTCGTTTAATTAAGAATGCATCAATCTTTCGGGCTACTTCATCTGCCTGTTCCAGCAACTCGGTTTCGTTCAGGGTCAGCAACTCACGCTCACGCATCAACCATTTTCCATTGACCATTACGTCGCTCACATCAGTGGATTTGCTGGCATATACAAGTTGTGCATATGCATTATTCGGGCTCCGTTCGAAGCGTGGAGAATTGTGAACAAGTGTAACATCCACAAGAATTAGATCGGCTCGCTTGCCAGGTTCGAGAGAGCCAGTCAAGTGTCCGATGTGTAGCGCTTGCGCGCCGATGCGCGTCGCCATAGCTAAGGCTGTGGATGCAGGAACAGCTGTGGGGTCATTACTGACCGCTTTAGCGACAAATGAGGCCAATCGCACTTCCTCAAACATATCCAGATCATTGTTAGAGGCTGGGCCATCTGTCCCAATCCCAACGTTTAGACCTACTTCTAACATATCTGGTACCGGTGCGAATCCGGATGCCAACTTCAAATTAGACGAGGGGTTATGGGAAACCCCAGCTCCGGCATGCAAAAGCGTATGCATTTCACCCAGGTCAATGTGGACACAATGCGCAGCAATAACTTTGGCTTCAAATAAACCTTGCTTCTTGACATATGGGATAACAGGCATGCCATTCTGATTACGCATGTTATCGCGCTCTAAGGCAGTTTCAGCCAGGTGGGTATGCAACGGCACATCGAATTCGGCTGCCAACTCAGCGGTAGTTCGCAAAATTTCGTCGGTACAAGTGTATGGAGCATGTGGCGCTACGGAAGGCACGATCAGTGGGTGATCTTTCCAGCGCTCGATGAAGCCACGGGCTGAGGCCAGTGCATCTTCCCAGGAATCCGCATCTGGTGAGGGGAACTTAAGAACGGTTTGGGCGCATACAGCACGTAATCCCGCATCGGCAGTGGCTTTTGCGACATCTTCTTCGTAATAGTACATATCGCAAAAGGAGGTTACGCCGCTGCGGATGAATTCCGCACAAGCCAAGGATGTGCCCAGTTGAACATAATCCGGTGAGACGAACTCACGCTCGACCGGCATCATGTAGCCCATCAACCATACATCTAAACGCAGATCATCAGCCAATCCGCGCAGCAAGGTCATTGGCACATGCGTGTGCGCATTGACTAATCCGGGCATCAAAATCTTGCCATCGCAATCAACAGTCTCATTGGCTGTAAATTCTTTGGCAATTTCATCAGCAGTGCCAACCGCGAGGATGCTGTCTCCCTGAATAGCAGCCGCACCAGAGATATGTTGAGTAAAGTCATCATCCATCGTCAGGACGAGAGCATTGGTGAGGATAATATCTACATTTTTCGACATGGCTACTCCTGAGTTCCTGCAAAGACTTCCGAAGTCAAGGTGGACTCCGGAAGTCAGATAGGCTCGTATGAGTGTTCATATACTATCACAGACATGAGCGAAAAACAAACACACTCGCATAGACGAAAAACTAGTATAAAAAGTAAGGGGCTGTCCCAAAAGGCAGCCCCTTATTGGATTAAGATCTGAACTGGTAAAA